>NZ_SGSW01000013.1:0-103042 GCF_004209125.1 Acinetobacter sp. WCHAc060033
GTATTTTTATAAAAAACTACAAGAATTTTTTACGAAAGAACAAATGCAGTCAATATTAAACTCTTTAAATGATGTTGCTTGTGATTTAAGTTTGTTTGATGAGATTAAAAAGAAGGATTTAGGGGTATTTAGGACTTCTTTAATAAGAGACTATAAAGAAGAAGAAATAAGAAGTAAATTTCATAGAGTCGCAAATGGTGGAGTTGAATTAACATCGTATAACTTTTATTTTGATTATTTTTTGAATAGCAATAAGTCTAAAAAGTTAGATTTTGAAGTAAAGCCAAACTCATTACCACCAACAAATATTCATGTTGTGATTGGTGGTAATGGTGTTGGGAAAACGACATTTTTAAATACTATTTTGAAAAAATATTTTGAAAATCAGATGGCTTATGAGATTTTTTATCGCTCAGATCTAAGCGTTATATTAAATTTAGTTGTTGTATCATACAGCCCATTTGATAGGCTTTTTAAAGATATTGAATTGGATAGTATAGTTAATAAAAAATATTCATATATAGGATTGCGTGAAGATCCAACAGTTCATAAGACTGAAAATTATAAAAATATATCATCTACTAATAGAGACTTTATTCTTTCATTATTTAGATGTAAGTATTCTGAAGTCTTAAAAGAAAAATGGTTGGGTTTGGTAGCAATTCTTGAAATTGATGGATATTTTAAGAATCGTAATTTATCAAAATTAATAGAAGATGTTGATATTTCGATTGCTAAGAATATTTATTTTGATGTTAATAACTTATCAGAAAGTGATATGGTTATTATTTTAGAAAAAAATAACCACTTAATTGTTAGATTTAATGATTATAGTAGCGGTCATAAAATTATTTTGTTGAGTTTAACAAAATTAGTAGTTGAAGTAATTGAGAAATCTTTAGTAATTTATGATGAACCAGAAACATATTTACACCCTCCCTTAATATCTGCTTATATTCGAGCTTTATCTTGGTTAATGATTGATAGAAATGCTGTTGCGGTTATTGCTACACATTCACCTGTGATTTTACAGGAAGTTCCTAGAAGATCTGTATGGGTTATTTCTAGAGAAGGTGATGAGTTTGGAGCTGATCGTCCTCCGATTGAAACATTTGGTGAAAGTGTTAGTACTCTAACTAAAGAGGTTTTTAATTTAAAAAGTAAGAAAAGTGGTTTCTATACGTTACTCGAAGATACCACAAAAAAAGTCTTTAATGAGTATTCAAGCTTAAGTTTAAATGAGCTTTATGATGTAGTGGTAGAAAAATTTAATGGTGAAGTGGGCGATGAGGCTCAAAGTATAATCATTTCACTTATTAATAAAATGAAAAAAGAGAGAGTTTAATGTTCCGGAAGCCATTACCTAATTTTACTATTCAAGATACTTATCCTGTATGTATCAGCTATATTAGTAATGCAGGTATTAAGCAATACATGGTTGATATGCAAGAGCATGTTTATACTCAAAGTGAAAAATATTTAAAATTAATTAGTCAATCTAAATTGCAAGAATTAGATATACCAACAATTTTTAATATACCTGTTGATACTAATGGTAGAAAAAGTCAAACGCATGAAAATAATTGGTTTGTAAAACTGTATAAGTATTATTTAAGTAAAAATGAACAAAAATATAGTGATGCTAATAAATTTTACAACCGTATAAAGCTTGATGGTGTTATTAATAATAACAGTAAAAGGTGTTGTTATTGTAATAATCATAAAATTGAAGTGGTAGATCATTTTTTACCAGAAAGTAAATATATCTTTTTGGCAGTAAATCCAATTAATTTAGTTCCTGCATGCGAAGAGTGTAATGATAATAAACACGCTTATAGTCCTAGTGCTACGGAGCCAGTATTAGTACATCCATATTTTGATTTTATTGATCATATCAATTGGCTTGATGTGAGACTTGTTGAAAGGGTGGAAGCTAAGGATGAAAATAAATATATCTATTCCTTTGAATATTTTGTTAAGGAGATAAGTGAAAGTTCTGTAAGTATTGATAGAATAAAGAAAACTTTTGAAGAGTTGAAGATTAATAATAATATTACTTTTGATGCACAAAATTTTTTTAATACAGAGCTAATTTATGATCTAAGAGATCCTGAAGAGCTCGGTGGGTTACTCGATACAGACTTGGCATTACATTTCAAGAGAAAATCTGAAAAATTAGTTACACAAGGATATGGTTTAAATCATTGGAAAGTTGCTTTATATCAAATGTTATCAAGTTATTCAGATTTATCATTTTTTAAAGAAAACCCGTCCTAAGACGGGTTTTCCCAAAATCAATCAGCCTTAACCAATCAATTTCTTCATCAATTCATTCACTTGAGCAGGGTTAGCTTTACCCTTAGATGCTTTCATCACTTGACCTACAAGACCATTGAAAGCTTTGTCTTTACCAGATTTATACTCTTCAACCATCTTCTCATTCGCCGCAAGTACTTCTTTAATAATCGCTTCAATCGCACCTGTATCAGTTTCCTGTTTCAAGCCTTTTTCAGCAATAATTACGTCTGCAGTTTTGCCTTCATCCCACATAAAGCCGAATACTTGTTTCGCGATCTTACCGCTAATTGTGTTATCAACAATACGTGCAATCATGCCACCCAGTTTTTCCGCAGAAACAGGAGAGTCAGCAAGTTCTAAGCTGGCTTTGTTTAAAGCACCAGAGAATTCACCCATCACCCAGTTTGCAGAAACTTTACCTTGAGCAGCACCGCCAGCAGCAGTCACTACAGCTTCATAAAAGTCTGCCATTTCACGAGAAAGCGTAAGTACATGCGCATCATATTCAGTCACAGCAAAGTCAGCGATAAAACGTGCACGACGTGCTTTAGGTAACTCTGGAAGATTGGCTTTCGCTTCCTCAATTTGCACATCAGGAATGATCACAGGAAGTAAGTCAGGATCAGGGAAGTAGCGGTAATCGTTCGCTTCTTCTTTTGAACGCATCGAACGCGTTTCCATCTTCACCGTATCAAACAAACGCGTTTCTTGGTCGATTTTACCGCCATCTTCCAAGATTTCCATTTGACGTTGAATTTCAACATTGATCGCTTGTTCGATGAAACGGAAAGAGTTGATGTTTTTCAATTCACAACGCGTACCAAACTCATCACCTGGTTGGCGTAAAGATACGTTACAGTCACAACGGAACGAACCTTCCGCCATGTTACCGTCAGAAATACCCAACCAACGTACCAAAGTATGAATTGCTTTGATATAAGCCAAAGCTTCTTCAACAGAACGCATGTCAGGTTCAGATACGATTTCAAGCAAAGGCGTACCTGCGCGGTTTAAATCAATGCCTGACATACCTTCAAACTGATCGTGAATCGATTTACCCGCATCTTCTTCCAAATGCGCACGTGTCACGCCTATACGCTTCACAGTGCCATCTTCAAGCTGAATATCGATATGACCTAGCCCAACGATTGGATTGTCCATTTGGCTGATTTGGTAGCCTTTTGGAGAGTCTGGGTAAAAATAGTTCTTACGTGCAAATACAGATGCTTGGTCGATATAGGCATCAATCCCCAAACCAAAACGAATCGCAAGATCAACCACTTCCTTGTTTAAAACAGGAAGTACACCTGGCATTGCCAAATCAACAAGGCTAGCCTGAGTATTTGGGTCTTGACCAAACGTGGTTGAAGAACCTGAGAAAATTTTAGAATTGGTCGCAAGTTGCGTATGGATTTCGATACCAATAACGACTTCCCAACCATCTATCAAGTTTGACTTAGGTTTTACTGCTTTTTGAGCTTGAGCCATTATGCATTCTCCTCCGCAATTGCCGCACGTTTGGTATGCCAATCTGTATTCTGTTGATATTGATGCACAATCGACAATAATTGAGATTCTGACCAATAATTACCAATCAACTGTAAACCTACAGGTAAGCTGTTTGCATCGAAACCAACAGGGGCGTTGATTGCAGGCAGACCTGCCAAGTTCACAGCAAGCGTGTAAATGTCACCTAAATACATTTCAGTCGGGCTAAGATTCGCACCGATTTTATAAGCTGTAGTTGGTGCAGATGGAGCAGCAATCACATCGACATTTTCAAAGGCTTTTAAGAAGTCTTGTTGGATTAAACGACGTACTTTTTGCGCTTTCACATAATACGCATCGTAATAACCCGCAGAAAGCGCGTATGTACCAATCAAGATACGACGCTGAACTTCTGCACCAAAACCTTCAGAACGTGAGCGTTTATAAAGATCTAAAATGTCAGTTGGGTTTTCACAACGGTAGCCGTAGCGAACGCCATCAAAACGTGACAAGTTAGAAGAAGCTTCAGCAGGCGCAATCAAATAATAAGTTGGTACATAAGCTTCACTCATGGTGAGATCAATCTCAACCAAGGTCGCGCCCATGTCTTCCAATTTTTTCAATGATTCTTCAACACGTGCTTTAACGTCAGCATCTAAACCTTGAACATTGAAGTATTGTTTAGGAATACCAATACGTAAGCCTTTAACGGCAGTGCCATTCAAGTTTGCAACGTAGTCATCAACTTCTTTATTGATCGACGTTGAGTCTTTTTCATCATGACCCGCCATGACATTCATCAAATAAGCACAGTCTTCCGCAGAACGTGCCATTGGACCACCTTGGTCCATAGATGATGCATAAGCAATCATACCGAAACGTGAAACACGACCATACGTTGGTTTAAGACCTGTTAGACCACAGAATGATGCAGGTTGACGAATTGAACCGCCTGTATCAGTTCCTGTTGCAAAAGGTGCAAGGTCAGCAGCGACAACGGCAGCAGAACCACCTGAAGACCCCCCAGGTACATGTTCTAAATTCCATGGGTTTTTAGTCGCACCAAAAAACGGATTTTCAGAAGTTGATCCCATGGCAAATTCGTCCATGTTCACTTTACCGAGTGTCACAAGTCCAGCTGTTTTACCTTTCGCGACGACTGTTGCATCGTAAGGAGAGACAAAGTTATTCAGCATTTTTGAACCCGCTGTGGTTTTGATACCGTGGGTACAGAAAATATCTTTATGGGCAATCGGTACACCAGTCAATGCAGTCGCATTACCAGTTTTAAGTACAGCATCAGCAGCATCAGCTTGTGCCAATGCTTGCTCAGCAGTTACCGTAATATATGAATTGACACGATCATCAATTTTAGCAATACGGTTTAAATAATGTTGAGTCAATTCGCGTGATGAAAACTGAGCGCTTTTTAAGCCTTCTGCCATTTCACGAATCGATAAACGGTGTAAATCAGTCATGAGTACAATTCTTTACGATTAATTTTTAAAAATAAGTTTAACTGATCAAATATTATTCAATCACACGTGGAACGAGGTACAAACCGTCCTGAATAGCAGGGGCAACGGCTTGATATTCTTCACGATGGTTCTCTTCAGTCACCACATCAGGGCGAAGAGGTTGAGGGTTGTCAAAAGGGCTCTTTAGCGGCTCAACACCATCAGTATTGATCGCTTTTAAGCTCTCCATCATCCCTAAGATTTTATTTAAACTTTGAGCATATTCAGCAGATTGCGTATCATTAAGCGACAATCGAGCAAGATTGGCGATTTGCGATACAGTTTGTGCATTTAATTCTGCAGAATGCTGAGCATCTGAACTTGACATGATGTCTCACCTAATCAGTTTTAAAAAAATTCAAAATATCGTGCGTTATAATAAGCGATTGACTTGTTCAAATCATCACATTTAGTTAAAGTTGCCATCTTGCGTCCATACTAAAGTTTAAACTGAGAACGACCCGTGATTCTAAAACGACTAATTGGCTTGTTTTCGCCAGATCTAGCCATTGATTTAGGTACTGCAAACACACTAATTTATGCACCAGGAAGGGGCATTATATTAAACGAACCGACAGTTGTGGCGATTCGTCACAGTGGTTCGCAGAAAATTGTTGCAGCTGTAGGATTAGATGCTAAGCAAATGCTTGGTCGTACACCTGCAAACATTTCAGCAATTCGTCCGATGAAAGATGGCGTAATTGCAGATTTTGAAGTCACTGAAACCATGTTAAATCAATTTATTGGTAAAGTGCATGAAAAACGTTTATTTCCACCTGCGCCGCGTGTAGTCGTTTGTGTTCCATGTAAATCTACATTGGTCGAACGTCGCGCGATTCGTGAAGCAGTATTCAATGCAGGTGCACGTGATGTACGCTTAATTGAAGAACCTATGGCTGCTGCGATTGGTGCGGGCATGCCTGTAGAACAAGCCTGTGGTTCGATGGTTGTGGACGTTGGCGGTGGTACGACTGAAATCGCGATTATCTCACTACAAGGTTGTGTGTACGCAGATTCTTTACGTATCGGTGGTGATGTATTTGATGAGCAAATCATTAACTACGTACGTAAAGCACATGGTTGCGTGATCGGTGAAACCACTGCTGAAACCATTAAAAAAGAAGTGGGTATGGCAGTTGCAGATGGCACAACTTTAGAAATCGAAGTTCGTGGTCGTAATCTTGCTGAAGGTGTACCACGTGCGATTACTGTGACTTCGGATGAAATCACACAAGCGATTGCAGACCCATTACAAAGTATTGTTTCTGCTGTGAAATCTGCACTTGAACAAACACCGCCTGAATTATCATCAGATATTGCAGAGCGTGGTATTGTGTTGACAGGTGGTGGTGCATTGCTCCGTAATCTGGATAAATTACTTGCACAAGAAACAGGTTTACCTGTTGTTGTTGCTGAAGATCCTTTAACTTGTGTGACTCGTGGTGGCGGTAAAGTCTTAGAATTCTTTGACAATCCAAATCATGATATGCTTTTTGTAGGCTAAACTTTAGTAGATTACGATTTTAGTAGATTAAGTTAAGGACGAGGCGGTGCAACCGAATCTCTTTTCAAGACAACCGCCATCTTTTCGCTCGTTCATCATTGCGGTGATCACTTGTTTTGTTGTGCTGTTTTTTAACTGGCGCATGCCACAAGTGGTTCAACCCGCAAGAGATGTCTTGTATGCGGCATATAATCCGATTTATGCCTTAGCAAGTTATCCTGTATTGTCGAAAGAATGGCTGAATCAACAAACCAAATCTGAAGCTCAATTGCGTCGTGAAAATACCTCGATGCAAGCTGAACTGCTTCAAGCGCAAGTGCGTCTGCAAAAACTCTCAGAACTCTCAGCTGAAAATACCCGACTTCGTGGATTACTCGATACGCCACTGATTATTGACGGACGTATGGAGATTGCTGAAGTCATAGGGACAGATGCCGATCCTTTACGTCATATCATTATCATCAACCGTGGTGCAGCGAGTCAGCTAAAAGTGGGTCAAACTGTTTTAGATGATAAAGGGATCATGGGGCAAGTCATTAATGTATATCCGCACAGTAGTCGTGTGATGTTATTGTCAGATAAAGAACATTCTTTATCTGTACGCTTAGAAAGCTCTGGTATGCGCGCGATTGTGACAGGTACAGGTGATTTGGGGCATTTGAAAATGGAATATGTTCCAACCAGTGCCAATATTAAAGTAGGGGATAAGGTGTATAGTTCTGGTTTAGGACAGCATTTCCCTGCTGGGTACTTAGTCGGTTCGGTTTCAAAAGTGATGCGTCATAATACGGGTGAATTTGCTCAAATTGATGTTGTTCCTGCTGCACAGTTGGCAGGTGGTCATCATGTCGTTGTACTGTTTTCTGATTCACTAGCGATGGAGCAGCCAAATGTTGATCGCTAAGAAATTACCTTCAGAAAAGCAACGCAAAGATCCAATTTTCCTGATTGTGATTTCAGTGATTATTTGTTCTATTCTAGTGGTCTACCCAATGTCCTATGCTTTTGCGGGCTGGCGACCACTGTATATGCTGATGATCATGCTATTTTGGGTGCTCTGCCAACCGACGTGGTGTGGGGTTTGGTTTGCGTTTACCATGGGCTTATTTACGGATTTATTGCTTGATGCCCCATTGGGTATGAATGCATTAAGTTATGTATTGATTGCTTTTTTAACACGGTATTTCATTCGCGAGCGCCGTGTACTGACATTTAGTAATCTATGGATTATTAGTATGTTCGCAATACTGGCGCATTTAGTATTTACTTTTATGGCGCAAGTGATGATCGGTGTACATTTTTCTCTTGCACGACATTGGCAACCTTTGGTTTCTAGTATTTTCTGTTGGCCAATTCTTTACTATTTATTAAAAAGATGGCGCATTTAATTCTTGCTTCGAGTTCGCCTCGGCGTAAAGAACTGTTACAACAAGTTGGGTTGGAGTTTACAGTTCATAGCCCTGATATTGACGAGTCTGTACTTGAAAATGAGCAGATCGAACAATATGTTCAGCGTTTAGCAGAAACTAAAGCGCAAGCAGTGTTAACATTAAAACCACAGGGTACAGTGATTGCTGCAGATACCAGCTTGGTTTTTGCTGATCAGATTATTGGTAAACCTGAATCGAAACAACATGCTTTTGAAATTTGGGCATTATTGTCAGGTCAGACGCATGAAGTACTCACAGGTGTTTGCATTGCAAATGCTCAGCAGTTATTGAGTACTGTGGTTCGTACCGAAGTTGAGTTTCAAATACTCAGTCCTAATGATATGGAAGAATATTGGGCAACGGGCGAACCGATAGGTAAAGCGGGTGCGTATGCAATACAAGGTATTGCAGCAAAATTTGTGACCCGTATGAATGGTAGTTATAGTAATGTGGTAGGGCTACCATTACATGAAACAATACAGTTACTTGATCGTCTAGATCAGCGCAGTTGAGGCACTAAATTAACTGCTGAAAAGAATTTTTATAATGTTTTGAGTTTAGTTATGTCTGACGAGTTATTGATTAATGTCACACCTATGGAGTGTCGTGTGGCGTTAATTCAAAATGGGACGGTCAATGAGTTATTTGTTGAACGGACTGTTAAACGTGGGTTAGTCGGAAATATTTACAAAGGCAAAGTAGTGCGTGTACTTCCTGGTATGCAAGCAGCTTTTGTGGATATTGGTTTGTCTCGTACCGCATTTTTGCATATCAATGATATGGTTTGGCCACGTCACCAACCTACACCGAATGTATTTGAATTATTACAACCGGGTCAAATTCTCACTGTGCAAGTGATGAAAGATATGCTGGGAACCAAAGGTGCTCGCTTAAGTACCGATCTTTCAATTCCATCTCGTTATCTTGTTTTGATGCCGTATGGCAATCATATCGGTGTATCACAACGCATTGAGTCTGAAGAAGAACGTGATCGTTTACGTTCTATGATTGAGCGTATTCAAACTGAGCATAAATTACCAGGTTCAGTGATTGTCCGTACTGCGGCAGATGGTATAGATGAAGCATCGATTGCTCAAGATATGGCGTACCTTGCCAAGCTTTGGGAATATATTCAGAAAAAACAAAAAATTATTGCAGTGCCTTCTTTAATCTTTGAAGAACTTCCATTACCACAACGTGTGATTCGTGATTTGGCAAATGAAGAAACCGCCAATATCTATGTTGATTCACGCGAAATACACGGCAAGCTACAAGAGTTTGTATGTGAATTTGTCCCAAGCATGCAAAGCCGTTTGCAACATTATCCTGGTGAACGCCCGTTATTTGACTTATACAATGTTGAAGAAGATATTCAAAAGGCATTGCAGACTCGCGTAGCGCTTAAGTCAGGTGGTTATTTGATGATTGATCAAACCGAAGCCATGACCACAATTGATGTCAATACGGGTTCATACGTCGGCGGACGTAGCCTAGAAGATACTGTGTTCAAAACCAATATGGAAGCAACACAGGTCATTGCTCGTCAGTTACGTCTACGTAATTTGGGGGGCATTATCATCATTGACTTTATCGATATGCAGGAAGCTGTGCATCGTGAAGAAGTGATGAAACAGTTTGAGAAAAATCTCGAACGTGATCATGCGAAAACCAAGATTACTCAAGTCTCTGAACTTGGTTTGGTTGAAATGACACGTAAACGTACTCGCGAATCACTCGAACATTTATTGTGTGAGTCATGCCCGACATGTCAGGGACGTGGATATGTCAAAACAGCAGAGACAGTATGTTACGAAATCTTTCGTGAAATACTAAGATATACCCGTGCTTATGAATCTCAGAGTGGCTTTACTGTTATTGCACATCCATCTGTGATTGATCGGCTTTTAACGGCAGAAGCCCCAGCTGTGGCGGATTTAGAGCATTTCATTCATCGTGTGATTAAATTCCAAGTGGAAAATTTATATACTCAAGAGCAATACGATATCATTTTAAGCTAAAATTGTAACAGGATGTCGTTAAACAGTTGTTACATCTGAAATTTTACTTTCAGCGTTGATTTGACAATACTAAGACTAAAGGTAGCCAAAGACTTTCTCCCTTTAACAGTCTTAGCAAGTGAGGTCAATAATGAGCGTAAGTGAACAATTAATAACTCGTGGTATCAAACATGTATTGGAAAACCAACCTAAAAATACATGTGTAATGTTGGATGACAATGGTCAAGAAATTAAAATCACCAAAGATATGGTGGTGAATGTTTGTCATCAATTACTGAATAAATGTCGTAATGTTAAAAATTAAGAGGCTAAAATAAGCCTCTTATTTTTTTGTAGAATGTTTTATTTCAAAAGATCAAAAAAAATATAAAAATCTATAAAATAATATGCTCAATATTTAAAATTTAGTAAAATAAAAAACAAAAGCCCTTATGAGGGCTTTTGCGTTTGGATAGATTCTTCAATTACATTGTTGGTTTTCAATGGAATTTCAACTGGAGTTTGTTCAGATACCTGTGTTTTTTGAGGAATTAACTGCTCAAACTTTTGAATTTCATTTTCTAAATGCGTCAATAAATTTTGCAATTTAGGCAATGATTTACGGCAACCCGTCAATCCTACTTCCAATTTATCCAAATAACTGGTCATGGTGATGTTCAGTGCCTGTCCATCCAAAACAATAGATGCAGGGTAGAGTGCATCTAGTTTCGCACCATTCCAGTACAAAGGTTCACGAGGACCTGGTACATTGGAAATGATGACATTGAAAGCTTGGTGTTTTGGTAATAGCCCCGATGCAATATTGACTCCAGCAGCACCATATACAAAAGCACTGTAGTTTAAAATTTGATTTGAGGTCATGCGCTTAAAGCGATTTTTAGAGTTTTGCACACTACGTTGAATGATCTCTAAACGTTCAAGAGGTTGCTCTTTATGAGTTCCTAAATTTGCCAAAATCATGGTGATACGGTTACTCATGTCTGAGTCGTCATCACGTAAGGATGCTGGAACCATTGCAATGAGTGGTTTCTTTGGCAAGGCATTTTGAGTAATTAGATAATCACGGAGTGCACCAGAACAAACAGCCAAAACAACATCGTTAATCGTCACACCCAGCGCTTTAGAAATATCTCTGAAACGATCTAGTTCAAAGGATTGAGCGGCAAAGCGGCGTGAAGAACTGACACGTTGGTTAAACAGACTGCTTGGTGCTTGAAAGGTTGAAACATAGTCTGGATTTTTGCCCATTTCTTTGAAAATGGTCTGACACAATTCCTGAGTCACTTTTGGAGCTGCTTCAACTTGTCCTTTGAGACCTTCAAAAATTTTCTTGATTTTTCCTAATTTGGTTTCTTTTAAACGCTTGGCACGTTTACCTTCTACACACCACGGTGGAATGATGGTTTTAGAATTTGAATCTTTAGAGAATGACTTTTCGAGTAAGCGCATACCCGCAACACCATCAATCATGGCATGATGGATTTTGAAATACATGGCAAAACGATTGCCTTCAATCCCTTCGATGATATGACAAGTCCAAAGTGGTTTCGCACGATCAATCAAAGCACTGTGTTCTTGCGAAATATAGACCAATAATTCACGAATACGCCCTGGGTGTGGTAGGGCAATATGACGGAAGTGGTGGTCAATATCGAACTCTTCATCTTCATCCCAAAAAAAACCATTTAAGCGATTATTAAAAGGTGGAACAGGGATAGATTTCGAATTACGAATATCAGCCACTAGGTCTTGAATAAATGTAGATGGGGCATGGTCTGGAATTTGGAATAAGAATAATCCCCCCACGTGCATTGGCTGTTGGCGTTTTTCTAAATTTAAGAAAATAAAATCGATCGGGTGTAATGGGCGCATAATTTTTGATGCCTCACTGCAAAAACTACAACAACTCATTCTTGAGTGTTGGATTGTTAGAATTATAAAACCTAATTGTAGTATAGATCTTTTTTATAGAGAAAATCCAAGCATTTTGATGAATGAATAGTACAAAAAAAGTCACTAAATTGAGTGACTTTTTTTTACCAAAAAAAAATTTTTATCGGGCTGTTATTTTTTTAGGTTACCTGCATGTAAACCACACTCTTTGTGCGTTGCTTCTTCCCACCACCAGCGACCTTCACGTTCATGTTGGTTAGGTAGAACAGGGCGTGTACATGGTTCACAGCCAATAGAAATATAACCTTTCTCATGCAGTGGGTTATACGGAATTTCCATCATACGAATATAGTTCCAAACATCCGCACTTGACCAATTTGCCAATGGATTATATTTAATCAATTGTTTGCCTTCACCTGAAAAACCAGCATCAGCTTGAACCACTGGAATTTCAGTACGTGTGCCTGGACTTTGATCTTTACGTTGACCCGTAATCCAACCATCTAAAGTGGCTAACTTTTTACGTAAGGGCTGAACTTTACGAATACCACAACATTCTTTATGGTCGTCTTGATAAAAGCTAAACAAGCCTTTTTCATTCACTAACTTTTGTACGGCATCGGGTTCTGGAAAACAGATCTCAATCTGAATACCATAATGTTTACGTACAGTTTCAAGAAACTGATAAGTTTCTGCATGCAAACGCCCTGTATCCAAACTGAATACTCGAAAGGGTTTACCGAGATTGTGTGCCATATCGATCAGCACCACATCTTCTGCACCAGAAAATGAAATCGCAATTTCACCTTGTTGAGAAAGTGCTAGCTCTAAAATTTCAGAAGGGGATTTATCAGCATATTCTGCTGCAAGTGCATCTACTTGATCAATTGTAGGAATAACAGTCATTTGTTGCCTCTGGCTATAGCTTGAAGCTAGGTTTACTTAAAAGTAGTCAACACTTTAAAAAGTATTTAAAAAATTAGTTCTCAAAAGATCTGTAAATTTAAGCATTTTGGCGAAAAATAAGCCAATACGACTTTGTATGTATAAATGCTTTTGAATGTCATGCTATTTTAAAGTAAATAAAATATGCTTCTTAGCAGATTTATGAAAATACTTATGAATTAAAAAGATTTAAGCAGAATCGAAATCTGCATTGATAAGTTTTCATTTGCTGAAGTATCAAAATCTTTCAGCATTTTTTTTAAACTTTAATGCTATGATACGCCAAAATTTACAACTAACATTTGGGAGAACCCATGGAAATCGTATGTCTTGATCTTGAGGGTGTTTTGGTTCCGGAAATCTGGATCAATTTTGCTAAAAAAACAGGGATCAAAGAATTAGAAGCAACAACTCGTGATATTCCAGACTACGATGTGTTGATGACTCAACGTTTAAATATCCTAAAACAACATGGTTTAGGTTTAAACGATATTCAAGCTGTGATTGCAGACATGGGACCTTTTGAAGGTGCAAAAGAGTTTGTGGAATGGGTACGTACGCATTTCCAATTAATCATTCTTTCTGACACTTTCTATGAATTTGCTCATCCTTTGATGCAACAACTGGGTTGGCCAACCATTTTCTGCCATAAATTAGAAACTGATGAAAATGGCATGATTACTGCGTATAAATTGCGTCAGCCTGATCAAAAGCGTGAAGCTGTGAAAGCACTTCATGGTTTGAATTATCGTGTGATTGCAGCGGGTGATTCGTATAACGATACCACGATGCTAGGTGAAGCTGACAAAGGTTTCTTGTTTGATGCGCCTGAAAATGTGATTCGTGAATTTCCACAATTCCCACCGATTCATGGTTATGCAGCGTTGAAAGAGGCGATTCGTAATGCTTCTGTACGTGACATTCCAGCTTAAGCTTGGATGGTGAGAAAAGGCGCTGAGGCGTCTTTTTTTATGCTGTTAATATTTCTGAAACAGTAAATATATTTTAAATTGGCACAACCCCATCTGCCTTTTAAAATTTAGATTCATTTGTGTAGGCGATGCCTCCCTTTTGAGGGATCAAAAGGGACAAAAATCCTTTGTTGGGTAATGAGAAGCAAGGCTTCGCATGTGACCTGAACCCCGACCCAACGGCGACATCCATGTCGCCTGACGCGATAGCACCGCTGGTTTTAAAATTCCTATCAGTAATAGTTTCTTGACAGTTATTCAGCTAGATTTAAAGAATTGACACTTTTGGGCGAAAGAGTATCTGAATTTATTATGTGAAGCCTTGAATGATGAAAATTAGTGAATAATTCTCTTACAACGCTCCTTTAATCAACGGATAAGCATTATTCAATAAAATTTTCTGTGCAGTTGCATTAGGATGAATTAAATCCTTTTGCATCAAATTCGGATGTCCTGCGATGCCATTCATAAAAAATGGATGCATTTTTACTTTATATTGCTGACTTAAAACTTTGTAATTATTTTCAAACGCTGTGCTATAGGCAGTGCCATAATTGGGTGGAATTTTCATTCCCAATAAAATCACAGTGGCTTTACTTTTTTGACTTTGCTGAATCATTAGCGCCAAATTTTTTTGAATCATTTGTGGTGGCTGACCACGTAAGCCATCATTGCCACCAAGTTCGATGACCACTACATTTGGCTTATGGGTCTGCAATAATTTAGGTAAACGTGCCAAAGCACCACTGGTGGTTTCTCCACTCACACTGGAATTCACGACTTTATGTTGTTTGGGAAAGTCTTGATTTAGACGTAATTGTAATAAATTCACCCAACCCTGTTGCGGTGTGATGCCATAACCTGCACTTAAACTATCGCCCACGATCATGATGGTTTTTGCAAAACTACTAATCGGCAATAGACAGATCGTGCTAAAGAATAAACAATGAGGGAGTTTTTTCATCATTTTAAAATTTAACGATTTTTTGATTTGCATATAGGGTACTTTATGATGTCTAAGGTTCAGAATGATTCGGTTTCTCCCATCATGCCACAAGTGATAATTTCTGCACAGCAACTGACACAAAAGATTGAACTCCCACATCAAACACTTACAATTTTTGAAAATCTAAATTTAGAAATTCAGGCAGGGGAACAGGTTGCGATTACAGGACGTTCAGGCTCAGGAAAATCAACATTATTAGGCATTCTCGCGACTTTGGATCAAGCCAGTGCAGGGCAATTAACTGTGTGTGGTGAGTCTGTTGAACATTTAAATGAAGAGCAAAGAGCGTTGGTTCGGTTAAAACATATTGGTTTTGTATTCCAGTCTTTTCAATTATTGACGCATTTATCTGCACTTGAAAATGTCATGCTGCCTCTGCGCTTACAAAAAGATTTTAACTACGCAGCCGCTGAACAAAAAGCATTGGCTCTGCTCGCTAAAGTAGGTCTAGAGCGCCAAAGTCAGCAGACCCCGAAAGTATTATCAGGGGGTGAACAACAACGTGTTGCGATTGCGCGTGCATTGATTTCTGAGCCAAAAATTATTTTTGCTGATGAACCCACAGGGAATTTAGACAGTCATACCGCACATGAAATTGAACAGCTTTTGTTTAGCTTAAATCAAGAAATGGGCACAACACTTGTACTTGTGACACATGATCCTGCTTTGGCAGCACAATGCCAACGCCATTATGAGTTAAAAGAAGGGCAACTCATTGAACATTTACATCAAACTCAGCCAGAGGGTGTGTAATGTTCAATTTATTTAAGCCATTATTGAGGCAAAGTTTTGCCAATTCAGGGATTTATTTACTGATCATTGCAATGTGTTTAGCGATCAGTGCTACGACTGCATTGAAATTTAGCAATGACCACGTGCAGCAAGCAGTGACCTTGCAAGCTGCCAAGATGCAAGCTGCTGATTTAGTTCTGAGTGATACCAATCCTATTGATTCAAAATGGATTCAATCTGCGAATGAATTAAAGCTCAAACAGTCCCATGTCACCATGTTTGGTTCAATGGCATCAACGCATGATCAATTTGTCATGGTGAATGTCAAAGCGATTGATACATCATTTCCACTGCGCGGTGATTTAAAAATTCAGCCTGCACAAAAATTGCAAAGTGGTGGAATTTGGTTAAGCAAACGTGCGCAAGAATTACTCAAATTAAATGTCGGTGACGATGTACAACTGGTTGATGGTCAATTCAAAGTCACTGGAATTATCGAACATGATTCCAATCAAGAATTAGGTTTTTCGGCATTTTCTCCAACCGTCATTATTTCGCAAGCGGATGTGGCTAAAACCAATGCAATTCAAGTGGGAAGTCGTATTGATTACCGCCTGCTTTTGGCGGGAGAGCCTCAATCTATTGAAAAATTTCAGCAAATTTATAAGACAGAGATTGAAACTGAAAAGCAAAAATATGCCAAAGCAAATGACCAAAAATCTGATCAGGATTCAGCTACAGATCAATCTGCTCAAGCCATGTCGAATGAAGAGCAAAGCTTCGATCAACAAAGCAATTTAAAGCTACGCAGTGCCGATGAGGGCAATTCGCGTTTAATTAAACCGATAGAAAATTTAGATACTTTTCTGCAACTCGCCAATATTTTGACGATTTTATTGTGTGGTTTAGCGATAGCCTTGACCAGTCAGCGTTATGTGCAACAAAACCAAGATCATATTGCTTTGATGCGTTGTATGGGGGCAAGTAAGTCTCAGATTCTGCAAACCTATTTAGCACTATTAGCTGTCGTGAGCGTGATTGCGATTGTGATCGGTAGTGGTCTAGGCATGATATTGGGCTATGCGCTTTTGCAACTGATGTTACAGATGATCCCGAATCTAGAACTGCAATTCTCAATGTTTGAAATGTTGCTTGGCCCTTTACCAATTGCCATTTTTACCAGTGCCATTGTTTTGATCGGTTTTATTCTGCCGAGTTTGTGGCAATTGTTAAATACGCCTCCAATTCGTGTGATTCGTCAACAACAGAAATCTGCCCGTTCAATGGTGTGGATGATGTCTTTTGGCATATTAAGTCTGATCATTTTTAGTTTGGTATTGACTGAAAATATTGTACTGACTGGATTGGTCATGGGTGCGGTCATTGTCCTCACGGCAGTGCTTTATGCACTGGTTTGGTTGATTTTGAAATTGCTTAAATCGCTACGTAATCAATTATCTAGTTATGTACGCTCGCCTTCACAAACAGCATTGCAAATTACTGCATTGGCATTGGGTTTAAGTTTGATTACGGTTTTAGCCGTGTTACGTACTGATTTGCTGGAGCGTTGGCAACAGCAATTGCCTGAGGGAACACCAAATCAATTTATTTATGGTTTACCTCCATTTGAGTTAGAAGCTTTTAAGCAACAGTTGGCACAACGACATTGGAAAAGTACGCCTTTATATCCAAATATCAAAGGGCGTTTAATTGCGAAAAATGATCAGCCTTTTTCAGCGCAATTGTTGAAAGAAAATAATTCTTTGCGTCGTGAATTAAATCTCACCCAAACAGATCAATATCCACAAGATAATGTGATTGTATCGGGTCAAGCTAAACTGACTAAAGTTGGACAAGTTTCAGTTGAAGCAAAACTTGCAGATGAATTAGGTATCAAAATTGGTGATCAACTGACGTTTAGTTTGCCAGAGGGACAATTAAAAGCTGAAGTTGTTAATTTACGTACTGTTGAATGGCAAAGTTTTAGTCCGAATTTTTTCTTTATTTTTACCCCAAAGACTTTGGATGAAAATGCAGGGAGTTATCTCGGTAGTTTTTATGTGCCAGCGACTGAAAAAACCAAAATGGTCAGTTTGATTCAGCAATTTTCCAATACTGTATTTATTGATGTGTCTTTGATTTTTGATGAGATTAAACGTCTTGTGAGTGTTCTCGTACAAATTATTACGGTGCTTGCTGTATTAGTGAGTTTGTCTGGTTTTCTTGTGTTGATTGCATGTATCAATTTACTGATGGATGAACGGAAACGTGAAGTGGCGTTATTACGTTCTTTTGGCAGTTCGAAGCGTCAACTCAAAAATATGATGATGCTTGAAATCGGTTTTATTGGATTATTGGCAGGGATTGTGTCATGTATTTTTGCTGAGGTGATTAGTGCGGTTGCGAGTTATCGGATGGATATGTTGGTGCAATTGCATTGGGAGATTTGGTTGATTTTACCACTGGCAATGGCGGTGTTGTGTGCATTGATCGGGCGTTATCGCCTAAGTTATTTATCTGATATTCCACCGTTGCAAAGTTTGAGGGAATTGAGTTAACGAACTGAAATTGATCGTCATACCAGCATACTGATCATCTAAAATTTAAGGTGATCAGTATTCATAATGCTTTAGCTATTTTTTCTTTTTTTAAACCAAAGATAAACTACGAACAAGGCAACAATAGCCACAATCATATAGCCAACATTGCTAAAAATTTGCTGCATTAGTGCAGTATTGTTCCCAAAGTAATACCCGACGGTTGCTAAAAAAGTCGTCCAAATTACTGTGCCGAGCGCACTATAAGTCATGAATTTCCAAAAAGGCATATGACTCATCCCCGCAGGAATACTAATCAATGATCGAACGGCGGGAATCATCCGTCCAAAGAAAACCACACGATGCCCATATTTTTCAAACCAATCTAGGGCTTTTTTAACATCATCTGTTTTGATAAAGAGATATTTTCCGTACTGATTAACCCAATGGAACAAGGCATCATGAGATATTTTACGCCCGATCCAATACAGTGTAGCTGCTGCAATCAAAGAACCAAGACTACCTGCAACGATGACACCGATTAGACTGAGTTGTCCTTGTGCTGCGGTAAAACCAGCAGAGGGCATGATCACTTCTGAGGGAATAGGCGGAAAAACATTATCAAGAAACATGAGTAAGGCAATACCGAGGTACCCCAATTGCTCCATGATGTTAATAATCCATTCACTCATTGCTGTGTCGATATAATTGAAAGAATAAATATTATTTTTTATAGACTTAAAAAGATAGTAGCAATTTGTAGAGTTAAAAAAACCGCAGATTTATTCTACGGTTTTTATGAATATTGAAGATTCAGCGAAACGAATTATAAACGTTTACGTTTTGCAGCCGTAATCTGTGACTGACGCATACGGAAACCTTCTTTTTGTTTTTCAGAAGTTTTATCGATGCAGTACTTACAAGACACGCCATGCTCATAGCTTGGTAAAGCCACTTCTTCAGGAATTAAAGGCCAGCCACATGCGTGACATTTGGTATTTTCACCTTCTTCCATCCCATGAGTCACCGCAGTACGACCATCAAAGACGAAACATTCACCTTCCCACATGCTTTCATCAGCAGGAGTTTCTTCGAGGTATTTTAAAATACCGCCTTTCAAGTGATAAACCTCATTGAAACCTTCTTGAAGAAGTAATGAAGTTGATTTTTCACAACGAATACCACCAGTACAGAACATCGCAATTTTTTTATCTTTATGCTGTTCTAACTCTTTTTTCACATAATCTGGAAATTCACGGAAAGTTTCAGTTTTAGGGTCAATTGCGCCCTTAAACGTACCCGCTTTATATTCATAATCATTACGTGTATCGATCAAGATCACATCATCACGTGCAATCAAGTCATTCCATTCTTTAGGATCAAGATAGTGTCCAACCAAGTCACGTGGTTTAACTTCAACACCTAAAGTGACGATTTCTTTTTTATGTTTAATCTTCATTTTACGGAAAGGTTTCTCTTCACTGTGCGATTCTTTATATTCCATCGCTGTGAAACCTTCATCTAAAAGGAATTGATGAATCACATCAATCGCTTTACGATCACCTGCAACTGTTCCATTAATACCTTCATCTGCAACAATTAGAGTACCACATAGGTTGATGGTTTTTACCAAGTCTAAAAGACGTTGTTGAAGATCGGCAGAATCTTGAACTTCTTTGAATTGATAAAGCGCGGCAACAACCCAACCAGAGGTCGCTTGCTGTTCTACAGGTGCAAGCTGTTCTACAGTAGCGTTCATGGAGTACTCCAAATGTGTAAATATAGGATAAAATTTAAGGCGCATATTTTAACGTGATTTAGTTGAATAAGCGAGAAATCCATACGCCGTGTAGTGTTTTTTTATTCCATGTGAAAATTATGGATTTTTATACTAAATATAGTGCTTTTAAATATCATACATACAATATATAGTGTGATACACACATCACGATGCCATAGAAAATGGTAAAATTTGTTTATTTAAGGAGTTTATTTTGAGCAACGAACGTCGAATACCTACGTTAACACCATGCGCTGGTCGTTGTTCAACGGTATTTGGTGATGCTGTATGTCGTGGTTGTCGTCGTTTTAACCATGAAGTGATTCAATGGAATACCTATAATGCGGAGCAGCGACTAGCTGTTTGGAAGCGTTTGGATGCACAACTTGATCAAATCTTAGTGCCATTATTACCATTTGCAGATTTAAAACATATCGAAGGTTTTATTCAAGGTAAACGTGTTCGTGTTTTAGATACAGCCTCGAAAGGACGTAAGTTGTATCATGCTTTAAAAATTTGTGAAAAGAATAAAAATTTAGCAGATGAAAGTGGTTTAGGCATTCAGTCGAAGCAAGTTAAA
Source organism: Acinetobacter sp. WCHAc060033 (assembly GCF_004209125.1). Classification (NCBI taxonomy): domain Bacteria; kingdom Pseudomonadati; phylum Pseudomonadota; class Gammaproteobacteria; order Moraxellales; family Moraxellaceae; genus Acinetobacter; species Acinetobacter sp. WCHAc060033. The sequence goes on from NZ_SGSW01000013.1 coordinate 20,700, forward strand.
CCCTTGTGGGATGAGTTTGAACGTCGTGTATTAGCGCTTGCCAAAGCGAGCTATGATTTTGCTTGGTTACGTGCCGATGGTATTCGCCAAAGTATTTTACATTTGGAAGATGTTGAATAGGGGATTATTCCTATTCATCTCACTCAAGGCTTCGAATAATAAATGCACGTTGTTGGGATGCAATGTCTGGGTTAAATCTCTCAACCAAGAATCGGCTGATTAATCCTTCAATAAGGGTGTAAATCATTTCACCCAAGATCGGTTTTTGTGTGATTGAAAGTGTATATTGAAGAATAAAATTGCGTAGCCAAATTTTATGTTCAATCGTGAATTTTGGTAAGGATGTTTAGCCGCTTAGTGAATTTATAAAGCTAACTTTGTGTAGGCAATAAAAAACTGTCTTTTGGCTGTATTCCTAAATTTGAGATTAATTACATTTATTTTCAGGATTATCTATTTTTTCATTTAAATGTTTTAAATTGTCTAGCCACTCATCTTTACTAGCATCAATGAAAAAGGGTTTCCCTTTACTCGCTTCATACGCTTTAAAATTCTTAACAATATGTAAATCAAAATTTCTTTCAGCTATCCATGTTAAACAATCTCTTGAAGCTTGAATTTTAATTTTATCTTCAACCTTAGTAACTGTACTTCCATCAGGATACTTATAAATATCATGACTATTGGTTTGAGCTTCAATAAATTTAGTTTGCAGTCTATAGTATTCATCTTCAAATGACTGAGTTGAACTTGCAAAACAGTTGGTAATAAATAAAAATCCTAAAAAAGCAATTATTAATTTCAATTTGAGTTTCATCCATTTTTTTAAAATATTTAGTATCATTATACTTAAAACCCATGCTCTCAAATACCTTTTTCATTCGTATCTCTAAATTGCTTCAGCTTGTAAATAATTTTAAATCTACGCAAAAATGGCCGAGTTATGGTTTGGCTCTTTTTAAGAGTAAGTATTGAAGGTTGTATTGGATTAAAAATTTCCCTCATCCTAACCTTCTCCCAAAGGGAGAAGGGACTTCCGAGATGTAAACTAAGTTGTAACGATTCAAAACATTGATTTTAAAATTATGATTTTAAACATTATGTTTTAAACGGTACTGAACCAGTTCTTCAATGGTAATTAGAGTCAAATTATGAGTTTGTGCATAAGAAAGGACTTGAATACCTGAAGCCATTGTACCATCTGGATTTGTTACTTCACACAACACACCAGCGGGTTTTAAACCTGCTAAACGTGCAAGATCAATCGAACCTTCAGTATGACCACGGCGAGTGAGCACACCGCCACGACGACCAAGTAAAGGGAACACATGTCCTGGACGATTTAGATCACTAGCAACAGCGCCATCTTTGATTGCAGCATGAATCGTTGTAGTACGGTCTTTGGCTGAAACACCAGTGGTTACACCTTCAGCTGCTTCAATGGTGATGGTAAATGCGGTTTTAAATTGACTTGAGTTATCTTGAACCATCGGAGGTAATTCAAGGTGATCAGCAAGCTCGTCAGTCAGTGTTAAACACACAATCCCAGAACCGTCACGGATCATACGTGCCATGGTTTCGACATTGAGGGTTTCTGCTGCAACGATCAAATCTGCTTCATTTTCACGATCAAAATCGTCCATGACCAAGACAGGTTTGCCTTGGCGCATATCTTCTAAAGCTTGTTGAATACGTTGTTCAGCAGGGGAAAGTGCGGAAAAGAAAATTTCTGGTTGAATTAAACTAGACATTGAAACGCTCTCGTAAAAATTAAATACGGTTGAACATTTCAGGACATGTGAAATAGTGGCGTTACAAAACATGTTCCAATACATAGCATTGGAATTTTTACTGTGACGTCGTCTTCTTTCATCCGGACTATACCGTCGGCTTTGGAATCTCACCAAATCTGCGAATCACTGTAGCAGTGATAGGCTCGTGGGCTATTGAAAGACCAAGGTTGAATGATCATTTCAAATTACCACCGGTGGGGAATTGCACCCCGCCCTGAAGCGATGTAGGATCATTATAGACACATTTTTTAAAAATAATGCATTTTTATTTAGAATGATCAGTACTATAGATAGAACAATCTATGCTAAAGCGCAGTGTATAAAAATGTTGAATAATCAAGAATAAAGGTGAGGTATTTGTATTGATCAGGATTCAACAAGAAGTATTCTCATGGCAGGATCAAAAATTTGTTCAGCATTTACAAATCTTTGGTTTTAGTTTAATTGCAATTAGCATTTTATATCTGGTTGCTGCAAATTGGTTTATGTTACCGCAGTCCATGCAGTTGGCGACTCCGCAACTTTTATTACTATTGAGCGCGCTATCAAGTGTTTTTCTAGTCAAAAATAATTCATTAATCCAGTGCTTACATGCGATTTGTGGCTTGATGATCGGGCTAAGTTTGGCGGTGATTGGACAAATTTATCAAACAGGTGCAGACAGTTATTTATTGTTCTTGATTTGGTCGGTCTTACTGCTGCCTTGGTTGTATCGCGCCAATATTGGCATCTTTTTGATGCTGTGTATTGTGAGTCAGATTGCTTTATTTTTGTTTTTTAAACAAACCTTTTGGGGAGATGAATATCCTACAGTCTTTTTGTTGTGTATTCACTTCTATGCCTTATTACAGTTTTTATTCTGTATTCGATATTATCCAAAATTAAAATATTTATTTATCACGTATTTTGCCGTACTTTCCGTGTGGAGCATGCTGACGTTCTTATATATGGATAAAGGCTGGGTCTACTTTATTTGCTCATTGAGCTTACTCAGTATCGCATTCGTTTATTTTTATAAGAAAAATGATCAATTGTGCAGTGTGTTATCCGCTGTTTCTTTGGGGATTACATTCACCTTAATCATTGTGAAATGGCTCGATGCGTTGTTTAGACAATCTGAAATTATGGGCTTGTTGATCATTGCTGTGATTATTTTTGCTTGGTTTGCATTGATCACATTTTTACTGATTAAGTTTATTCCGAACAGCCGATTCAATAATATTCCTTTGGCTGTTGGTGCGTGGATTTCTGGGCTTGTACTGTCTTCATTGATGCTGACATTTTGGGGTAATTTCTCCTTAATTATGGGTATTGTTTTTGTTGCTTTTGCTGCCTATATATTGAAAATAAAGCAAAATCTCTTTTTAAGACAACTGGCTTACTGTCTATTTGTTGCAGGGCAGGTCGCGATCCTGTTTCATACTTATGATTTAATAGAAGAAGTCTATCCACTGTTATTGATTCAAATTATTGCTTTAGTTTTGGCATATTGGGTCAGAACTCACTGGTTCTTTGTTTTTGTTCAGTTATTGGCACTCTATGCTTTAGGTGCTGCGATGATCTGGCAAGACAACGCAGTACATTTCTGGGTGGGAAATGTTGAAAATTTTGCTTATCTGACGCTGCTGACGTATGTTTTTTATATGGCACTGTTGTGGATCCAAAAGATTCAACCGCAACAATATCAAAGAAGTTTAATGCTTTCGAATTTGGCAATGACCATTTTCGTTGTCGGTTTTTATGCTTTTTTAGGGAAAAGTGAATTAGGTGATATTCATCCCATTCCTGTATTCACGTATGGTCTGCCGATTGTATGGTGTGTCTGCTTTATATTTCTACATATTCACAATCAATTTAATCTTTTAGCGCAAGGCGTTCTGGCAGTTTTCGGTGCTGTACTGATTTATTATGGTTATTTTGAAATATTTATCGTGTTAGCCGTACTTTCATGGGCTTTGATGAAAAAGGATAAAGTGACTTATGCTTTTGCTTTATTGGCATTCATCATCATTTTGTGGTGTTTATATTATTCATTAGACCTTACATTCCTCGTTAAAAGCCTAAGTATTTTTATTTCGGGTACAAGCTTACTGTTGCTGAGTCTGTGTTTAATGCGTTTTAAAAATAAAGTGGGGATAGCACAATGAAAAAAAATATCCCTATCGTACTCGCTGTGTTGAGTGTGGTATTTTTTATTGGATTGATCCTGAAAAATGAGCAACATTTAAGACACAGTGACAGTATTTTTATTCGACTTGCACCTGTAGATCCACGTTCTCTGATTCAAGGGGATTATATGGTACTCAATTACGATTTAAGTTTTGCTGGGCTTCCTGTGCAAAATAGTCAGATTGATATTCCCACGAGCGTTACAGTGATTCAAAATAAGCCTAAGTTGATGGCTTATGTAGTATTGGATGATCAGCGACGTGTGGTGAAAACTGGCTTTGATCCACGTTTATTGGACATGTATCCCAAGTTTAGTCATCGTATCGTGCTAAAAAATCCGGATAATCGTTTAAATGCTTTGTATCCTGCATCGAATAGCTTTTTATTCGCCGAGGGATTGGCTGAGTGCTATCAAGCTGCGCAATATGCAGAATTTAAAGTTGATGAAAAGGGCAATCCTTTACTTGCTTCATTGCGGGGTGAAGATTTAAAAGATCTAGCCTGTGAAGATCGCAAAAAATGGTGGCGTTGAGTTTTAATTTTTTAAATGAGCCCCTATTATTTAAAAAATGATATAAATTTTTTAACCCCGTAATTCAAAGCAGTATTGCACAGTTATTCTTTTATAAAAATGAGCCTACATGAGAAAAAATATTAAATATTTTATTTTTACATTGCTTTTAGTTGGGGTGGGGGCAAGTGCTCATCCTGTTCTTGCTGCGACAGACTCCGATCTTAATGGTTTATGGGAGGAAACAGTACTTGATCATGAGTATGATGAGGATACAAAAGATATTTTTTATATTTCAAAATTTAGAGATAAATTGTTGATTAATGCCGTGAATTACCCTGATTTTGCTGTTGGACAAGTAAAACGAAATGACAGTAAATTAACTTTTACAATGGCAAATTTTACTGATCGAAATGAAACTTATGTGCTGAATTATGAGTGTCAAGAAATTGTGCGGGGAAAACAGTTAAAATGTAAGTTCACTAATCAAAATCAAGAGGTTGAACCAGAAATTATTTGGAAAAAACAGAATATTGATCGTGAAATTCAAATGAAGTAAACATGAGAGATATCAGTTTTAGAGCGAATTTAAATAAAAAACCCGCATGAAGCGGGTTTTTTTAGAATCTTTGCGTACTGTATTATTAAGCCACTTGAACAGGAATACAGTTTGCAGTGTGATTCACAGTATTGTCTGGATTTGCATACACAAGACGCGGTTTATGTGCATCTGCTTCAGCATTGGTAAAGTCACCAAATGTTGCAATAATCATGAGATCACCAACATCCGCTTGAAGTGCAGCGCCACCATTGACAGAAATGATACCTGAACCTTCTTCACCACGAATCGCATAAGTTGTGAAACGCTTGCCATTGGTCACATTCCACATGTGAATTTCTTCGTATTCGCGGATACCTGCTAAATCTAAAAGGATACCGTCGATTGCACAAGAACCTTCATAATGGAGTTCTGCTTGTGTAACCACACAACGGTGGATTTTTGCTTTTAATAAACGAGATAGCATGATTTGCGTCTCCAGAAATAGCCCTTACGATTGTTATCTTGTGATGAATCAACAATTTTCAATAGGCGGGATACATTTGAAAGCGCATTTTGCTCTTAAAAATGAATCATGGCAAGAAAAATTGTTTAACAAGGAATATAAATTATTATTGGAAATTATGGTTTATAAGCATTGATTTGATTCATCGCTTGTTGAATCTCACCATTAACCAATAATTTAGTTCGCCCTAAAGCATGATGAATTGCATCATCCATCAAAGTCTGTTCACTGCTTGGCGCTTTGCCCAAAACATGTCCAGAAACTTTTTCTTTAGAACCAGGATGACCAATACCAATGCGTAAACGATGAAAATTAGCGCCGATATGTGGAACAATGTCGCGTAGACCGTTGTGACCACCATGACCACCGCCTGTTTTTAAACGAATGACGCCAGGATCCATATCCAGTTCATCATGAGCAATCAGAATTTCTTCAGGCTTAATTTGATAGAATTTTGCGAAAGGAACAACACTTTGACCAGAAAGGTTCATAAAGGTTGTCGGTAATAAAAGACGAACGTCTTGACCTTCGATATTACCACGACCACTAATTCCTTTGTATTTAGAATCAGTTTTTAAATGGATGCCATATTGTTCTGCAAGGCGTTCAACGAACCAGAAGCCTGCATTATGGCGGGTTTGGGCATATTCAGAACCTGGATTACCCAAACCTACAATCAGTGAAAGTTTACTCACACTCATTTACACCATTGAACACTTATGCGCGTTTGAAGTCAGCGTGCATAGGTGTGTTTTTAGAAGGGTGACGTTGTAAAGCTTGGATTTTAACGCTTTCAACTTTGCCTTCGATGTTGATTTCAACAACTTCTTCAAAGAAAGCATTGCTTTCTAAAGCTTTAACAAGCTCACGAAGTTCTAAAGTTACAGCAACAGGAGCAGCTTCGCCACCGTAGATGATCGCTGGTACTTTGTTTTGAAGACGAAGGCGGCGGCTCGAACCTTTCCCTTGAACTGCTTCTTCACGTGCTACTGCATTTAATACGAAGTTTGCCATGATAGACATTCCTAATTTAAGTTTAATTGACTAGACCTTCGACCAGTCTAGTGATAGAAAGCCCCACCAAAAGGCAGGGCTTTGAAATTCAGCGCTATATTATAGATAAGAATCGAACATTGCGCTAATAGATTCTTCGTTGTTAATACGACGAATTGTTTCAGCAACCATACTTGCTACTGAAACTTGGCGAATCTTACCAAGTTTTAATGCTTCATCTGAAAGTGGAATGGTGTCAGTAACAACCAATTCATCAATCACAGAGTTGCTTAAATTCTCTAGTGCTTTACCTGAAAGTACAGGGTGTGTTGCATAAGCGACTACTTTACGCGCACCGAATTTTTTCAATGCATCAGCAGCTTTACACAATGTACCAGCTGTATCAACCATATCATCGACGATGACACAATCACGATCTTTCACATCACCAATCAAATGCATCACTTGTGATTCATTCGCTTTTTGACGACGTTTATCAATGATTGCAAGGTCAATATCACCCATTTGTTTAGCAACAGCACGTGCACGAACTACACCACCAACGTCAGGTGAAACCACCATTAAGTTGTCATGTGATTGTTGACGTAAGTCAGCAAGTAATGCAGGAGTACCGTAGATGTTGTCTACAGGGATATCGAAGAAACCTTGGATTTGGTCAGCGTGCAAGTCGATCATCACAACACGGTCAATCCCTACAGTTGTTAGCATATCTGCAACAACTTTAGCAGTAATTGGAACACGAGTTGAACGAGGACGACGGTCTTGACGTGCATAACCGAAGTAAGGAATCACAGCAGTAATACGACCAGCACTTGCACGACGCAAAGCGTCAGCCATTACTAAGATTTCCATGAGGTTATCATTGGTAGGGGCACAAGTAGGTTGTACGATAAATACGTCTTTACCACGTACGTTTTCAGTAATTTCAACAGTGATTTCACCGTCAGAAAATTTACCTACAGCGGCAGCACCCAGAGGGATATGCAAATGGCTAACGACTTTTTGGGCGAATTGTGGATGCGCAGTTCCACTAAAAACGACAAGATTGGGCATGAAGCACCCTTGGCGGTTGGCAGATTTAAAAATAGATGGCAGGGGCGGCTGGATTCGAACCAACGGATGCCGAGATCAAAACCCGGTGCCTTACCACTTGGCGACGCCCCTAATGCGGCAGAATTTTAGTATTTTTACATGTTTATGTCAAGGTAAATTGACTGAAAATGTAAATTACCATGTTCTGTCTTTTTTGAAAATAGATGGCAGGGGCGGCTGGATTCGAACCAACGGATGCCGAGATCAAAACCCGGTGCCTTACCACTTGGCGACGCCCCTAAAACGATGTGTTGTTCGATGTATAAGTAATGGCAGGGGCGGCTGGATTCGAACCAACGGATGCCGAGATCAAAACCCGGTGCCTTACCACTTGGCGACGCTCCTATTACTTAGATGAACAAACATCTTACAGATGAAAATGATGGCAGGGGCGGCTGGATTCGAACCAACGGATGCCGAGATCAAAACCCGGTGCCTTACCACTTGGCGACGCCCCTATCATTACACTTTAAAATGAACTAAAGGTGATTCATTTAAACTGTTCACAATGTAAGCTTTACACGGTGAATGTTTTAAAATTTCATCTACATTCATTTGTTCAGTGATTTCAACAAAAACACAAGCACCTGTACCTGTAAGCTTTGCTGTACCGAACTGATCTAAATACTGCATGGCTTCATCGACTTCAGGATATAGACTTCTTGCCAAAGGCTCAAAGTTATTTCCAAAATCAGATGGCTTTAGCTGATAGGCGCAAAATTTAGTAGGCTTCGTATCTCTTGTCAATGTTTTTTGTGAAAATAGTAGCTGAGTGCTGATAAAACAGTCAGGTTTTAACACAATGTATTGTTTTTGATCTAAGTCTATGAATGTTAAGTGTTCGCCAATGCCTTCCGCCCAAGCATTTCGTCCATGCACAAAGATTGGTACATCTGCACCTAATTGAACACCGAGTTCTGCCAATTGATCAATTGTTAAACCACACTGCCAAAGTTGATTGACCACGATCAGCGTGGTCGCAGCATTGGATGAGCCACCGCCTAAACCTGCACCCATTGGAATGGTTTTTTCGATTCTAATTTTTAAGCCCGTTATTGCTTTGGCAAAAGGTTTTAAAATTTGTGTGGCTTTATAGATTAAGTTTTGTTCAATATCGACACTATTCAATCCATCAATTGAAAACTGATGATCTTCTGTTTGCGTAAACTCCAACCAATCATACAAATCGATCAGTTGGAAAATGCTTTGCAACTCGTGATAACCATTGTCACGACGACCAGTAATGTGCAAAAACAGATTAAGTTTTGCAGGCGAGGGTACACGAATCATAGCTTTCATTGTCTAAATTGAATTCAATACTTAACGATTTTGAATCACCATTGTAATACGATTTTCTTGATCATTTTCCAGTGTTTGTTTCAAAATCAATTTATTGGGGAGTGTTGCCTTATCGTTATAGCTGAAATCTACCACCCAACCGTCTTCAACCAATTGTGCAATCCGTTGAGAAGTATCACGTTGAATTTGAGCATTTTCAGTTGCAGGAAATGCCTGTACCCAATTGATAATATGAGTAATAGGTGCAACCCAACCAGTGGCTTTTTTAAGCAATTCTTCCGGATTTTCAGCGCTAATTAAACCTGTTTTGGTGCTATTTAGCGTGACCTCACCAGATTTCCCTTCGATGATGGTTTTTCCAATTCCGAGGATACCGTTCAGTTGAATATTGAAATTCTCTTGGTCTTGAGACCATGTATAGAATGCGCTGCCCGATTGTTTGGGGGTTTTCACTCCAATTTTACCTTGTAAATCAAATTGATTACTTGGCTTTTGAAGTGATGGTGTGCTTTCTGTTGAGGTTGCTTCTGTTGGTACTTCAACAGTCGTTGTCGTTTGAGTAGGTTTAACAACTTGTTGGCAGCCTGCGAAACTCAGTGTTGCTGTCGCTGTCAGGGTGAAAATAAGCTTTTGAATATGACGCATACCCGTAATTAACTCTTTTTAATCTGTGGCGGTAATATTAATGAATCTAATTGATTTAATTGCGGATCATTTGGATGATTTTGTTTGAGTTGTTGTAACACTTCATTAAATTCTGGCAATGCACCTTGCATATACAGTGCTTTTGCATAGCGCACGCCAATATTAACGCTGTGACTCAAGCTGTAAGCTTTACTCAGAATATTTGATGCTGCATCAAAGTCATTTTGTAAGAAGGTAATATAACCAAGCGTATCTAAGATCGAAGCTTGGTCTGGTGCGTACTCTAAAGCATGTTCTGCATAGCTTCGTGCCTCACCTAAACGTCTGTTTTGTAACGCCAATGTATAGGCGTAGGCATTGAGGTAAGCAGGATTGTTTGGCTCAATATTTAATAGCTGTTTCAATGCTTTATCGAGTTGATCACGATCTTCAAAAGGATCAAGTAATAATACTTCTGAGTAAAGTAGTTCTGGATCATCGGGAAGATTTTTAACCGCTTCTTTGAGTAGACGCAATGCTGCTTTTTTATTGCCCATGCGCTTTAAAATTTCAGCCTGAGCTTGGTATAAAAAACTCGCATGTTGCGGATAATTCACACGTTCTTGAGTGAGAAAACGCAAAGCATCATTCATTTTGTTTTGGCGATCATAAATTGAAATTAGGTTACGCCTAGAAACTGTATATAAGTTTCCATCGACCAAACGATAATAAGCTTTGGCTGTTTCATCATTTTGCTTACGTTCAGCATTGACTGCTAAATAATAATAGGCTTCATTTTGGTAGCGTGATGAGTAACGAAGTTCGACTAAATATTGTTCAGCTTGATCCAGTTTTTTTAAATCAATCGCAGTTAAACCCGCAATAAATAAAGCTTCTTCTGCATCTGGCCAAGTTTTTATCATCTTTTCTAACTTTTCAAGTGCTTGCTCAGATTGATGAATCTTAATCAGATATTTAACTTCAGCAAGTCGAATATCATAGTTAAATTTATTCTTTCGGCTACTACGATCATACCAGTCCGCAGTTGCTTCTTGGTCACCTAAAGCTTCCAGTAGATTGGCTTTCATCAAAATAAAACCAGTGACTTTCGGACGCTTTTTGAGTGCTTTGTTGACGGTTACTAAAGCTTGTTCAATATTGTCATTTTGGGCTTCTAAGCCTGCAATCAAAATGAGTACCGAGGGATTATTCTTTTCTTTACTGGCATTGAGCGTATTGAGTAAGTCAATTCGATCGGTTTCGGAGTCAGGTGCAATCCCTTCTAGGATTCTTTCTAAATCCGCATTGGAATCAATATTTAAAATACTATCCAATGTTTGTGCAGCAAGCTCATACTCATGAGATTTCAAGGCAATATGTGCTAAATAAAATTTTGCAGGAACGTCATCAGGTTCTTGTACAACCCAATGCGTTGCAATGTCTAAAGCCGCTTGTAAATCATTTTGCTCAATGGCAATGTTTAAAGCACGTTGTTTGATTGTCGTCGAGTTACTGCGAATCGCAAGTACAGTATAGTTGTGTAGTGCTGTTGCTGTATCGTGATAAGCCAACGAAAATTCGGCAATAATGCTTTGCTTTAATGCATCAGTATTATATTTTGCATGATAAAATTCTCCAGATGCTCTAATATGAGCACTAGAAGCCATGCTACCAACCAGTAAGAATGTGGTAGAATATTGCTTAATTGTCATGCCGTTGAAACGGCTGTTTGTTTGACGCAATTTTTTCGAATCCAAGTATGCTTTTTATGACACCGTTATTGCACAATAACATAAATTTAGCGAAATGATGATCTGATATGTCTTTCTTTGCATTGGGTGTCAACCATCAAACTGCTTCTGTTGAGCTACGTGAACAAATCGCTTTTAATCCAGAACGATTAAAAGATCTACTTGTTACGCAAAGTCACCAATCAAATTTAAATGATATGGTCGTGGTTTCAACATGTAACCGTACCGAAGTCTATGCCATGGCTGAAAATGCCGATATGGTATTGAGTTGGCTCGCCCAAACCAATGGTATTGATGTAAAGCAATTGTCAAATCATGTATATCGTTATGAAAATACTGATGCGGTTTCTCATTTGATGCGCGTTGCAAGTGGTTTAGACTCTTTGATGCTCGGTGAACCTCAAATTCTCGGTCAAGTCAAAACTGCATTATCTTTAGCCAAAGATGCTGAAATTGTGTCGCAAAACCTCAATCAAATTTTTGAATATGCTTTCTATGCAGCAAAACGTGTACGTTCTGAAACTGCTGTAGGAAGTCATGCTGTTTCAATGGGTTATGCTGTAGCTCAGTTAGCATTGCAAGTCTTTAGTAAGCCCGAAAAATTGACGATTATGGTGGTCGCTGCAGGGGAAATGAATAGCCTAGTGGCAAAACACTTAGCTGAAATGGGCGTAGCTAAAATTTTGATTTGTAACCGTAGTCGTGAGCGCGCTGAAAAACTAGCACAAGAAATAGCGCATCGTGTTGAAGTTGAAATTATTCCTTTTGATGAATTGGCTGAAAATTTATATCGTGCCGATGTTATTTCAAGCTGTACGGGGAGCCTGCATCAAGTGATTGCATTTGCAGATGTGAAAGCGGCGCTGAAAAAACGTCGTTATAAGCAAATGCTCATGGTCGATTTAGCTGTTCCTCGTGATATAGATCCAAAAGTTGAAAGTTTGGATGGGGTGTATCTATACGGTGTAGATGACTTACAGACTGTGATTGACGAGAACCTTGCGCAACGTCGCCAAGCCGCTGTTGAGGCAGAAGTGATGGTCAATCAGCTGGTTACGCAGATGATCACGCAACAGAAAGTCAAAGAAGCAGGGAGTACTATTCAACTGTTTCGTGAGCATGGTGAAGATCAAAGTCAGATTGAATTAGCAAGCGCGATGGAGCGGATTCAGTCAGGGGAAGATACTCAGCATGTGATGGCGGATTTTGCACATCGTTTAACGCAAAAGTTACTTCATCCGACTTCGATTTTATTGCGTGAAGCAGCTCAACATGAAGATCCATCACATTTTGAATGGATGAAAGAAAATATTCAGGATATTTTTGAGCAAGAAAGAAAGCCAAAGGCAAAATAAAGAGTATCACTCATCTCTTGAATACGTTTCGTGAATTGCAAATTGCTTCTGTGCAATAAACTCACAGAAGCAATGTTGCCCGATGATTAAAAAACGAGTGAGATCAAGGCGGTTGAGTGGGTCATAATCTTTCATTTTATCGAGATCACTCTGATCGCATCTAAAAATTCCACGATAGCCATTTTCGATGACAGTTAATAAATCATATTTTTGCTCAAGTGCTTCTGCCCACATCTCATTATTTTCATAATAAAAACATGCGACATGTTTAAAATTCAGCTCAAAATAGACAATATTTTCTGAACCTTGATAACCACCATCCAGTGTGATTTTTAAATGTTCTTGCTGTTGTGAAATATCAATTTTAAAATCACAGCCTTCAAGAAAAACATCGTCTAAATCAATTGAAATAAGCGGTTGGGGCATTTTAAATTTACATCCTTTGTATCTAGCTATGTACTAATTTTAAACTAATTTTCTTGGTCAATTCGTTCAATTGTTTTCGCAGATTACGTGATTCACTCAAAGACGTTGGGGCTTTGAGTTTTTGTTTTAAATACTTTTCTTGAAGTGAGAGAGAGTATTCTGAAGCCAATTTATCCGCCAGTTCTGGTGCTTCTGTTAAAGCTTGAATATTTGTACGTTGCATGATTTCAGCAAGTTCCAAATGATATGCACCACAAGCGCCTAAAATATAATAAGTTGCTAAGTCTTGATCATCAGGTAATTCGTCAAAAACAGCATCAAATACCGCTAAAATCTGTGCCAATAATTCATCATTGGGAATGATTGCGCGCAAAACTTCAAAGTGAATATAGAGAAATGGATGTTGCATCAAAATCGCAACAGCAAAGTCTTCATCTTTGGTACGAATATTAAAAGACAGCGAGGCATCTACACTGACTTGAGGTTGCCATTTACGGTTAAAGCCGAGTTTTTCTTTAAAGAATTGACGAAGCAAATAACGATAAGAACCTTGTTTCGGTAACAGTTCAGTCAGTTGATTGAGTTCAGCCATGACCTGACTTTTTCCTTCAGGTGTAGTCACATCATAGTTTTGACTGAGTAAGGCAAAGACAAAATCTGACAGTAAAGGCGATTGTTGCCAAATTCGATGGAAAGTTTCTAAACCTTCTTTACGAATCAATGAGTCAGGATCGTGTTCTTTGGGTAAGACAAAGAATTTCAGCTCACGACCATCATTGAGTAAGGGGAGAGCAATTTCTAAAGTACGTCTTGCAGCTTTTTGACCTGCGGCATCACCATCAAATGCGATGGTAATTTGGCTATTTTGCTTAAATAGAATATTGAGATGGTCAGCATTACTGGCTGTACCGAGAGTTGCAGTCGCACCTGAAATGCCATTTTGCTGTAGCGCAATGACATCCATATAACCTTCAACCATGAGCCAATTTTGCGCACGGTCTTTACGACCCTCATATAAACCATACAGCAGTTGGTTTTTATGAAACACTTCGGAGTCAGGCGAGTTGATGTATTTGGGCTTAATTTCATCATTTAGCGCACGACCACCAAAACCAACCACACGACCTTTGCTGTCTCGAATTGGGAAAATGACTCGATCACGCAGTAAGTCAAAGTCACGACCACTATCACTGGTACGAATTAACCCAAGAAGTTTTAAACCTTCAATATCTTGAGGAAAAGCCTTTTCTAAATGTTGCCAATCTTCAGGTGCATAACCTAAACGCCAATATTGGATGGTGTCAGCACTTAAGCCACGATGTTTAAAATAGTTCTGCGCAACTTTACTGCTTGGTAGTTGCTTTTCATAAAATTGGGCAATGTTTTCAAGTAGATCATACAGGTTGCCATCTTGAGGAATTTGCTCAAAGGCTTGATTAAATTGCGTAGGATCAAAGTCCTCTGGATCAGGATATTGGCTAAATGCTTCAAATGGGTCAATTTCAAAAGATTGGTTATTTATCTGCTCTTTAGTTTGTTCAACGTCTTTTGGCTTTTGTTCAACAGACTTAGTTTCCGCTTTAGGTTGCGGTTTAACTGCTTCACGCTTATAAGAAATTTTTTTATTATCAAAATTATCTTTAGGAAGTTCTACACCTGCATGACTCGAAAGCTCTTTCATGACATCGATAAAATTACGATTATCAATGTCCATCAAGAAGCGAATCGCATTTCCGTTCGCTTGGCAACCAAAGCAGTGATAATACTGTTTGTCACGATAAACGTGAAAAGAGGGCGATTTTTCCTGATGAAAAGGACAGCAACCTGAGTAGGTGCGACCTGTCTTTTTCAATTTCACACGTTGACCGATTAGATCGACGATATCGGTACGATCTAAGATTTGATCAATAGTGTGCTGAGGAATTGCCATAGAAAAGCCAAACAGTATTCTGTATTACGAGTAAGGCAAAGTGTACCTTAGTTTGAAATTTAAAAATATCTAAGCATAAAAAAGACGGGTAAAAACCCGTCTGATGATGTCGCATAAAATATCTTAAAGAAGCTTATTTACGTTGACCATCATATAAGCTTTCATCTGCACGTGCAGGTTCAGCCGATACTTCACGATTTGGACGATCTAATAAACCAAAAGTCATTTTGTTTAATAGACTTGATTTTTCTTCGGTATTTTTTGGTGTTTCAGCACTTTCTTCTTTAGAAACTTCGGCTTTATCACCACGTCCTAAAATACCCAGCGTAGCTCGGTTCCACCAACTTCCTTCTTTACGGGCAGCACGTAGATTCACCTCACCATTAGATTTGACCAAGTTTGGATAATTCAGTTTTAAAACTTCGACATATTGTTGAGCTGTCGCTTTATCCCCAAGTTTGTTGTAACCATACGCCATAGTTGCTAAAGCTTCAGGTACTTGAGGAGTCTGCGGATAATGCTCAACCACCCATTGTGAACGTTCAACAGCAGCAAGATAAGCTTTACGTTGAATATTAAAACGAGCCGCATTCATTTCACTTTCAGCCAACTCTTGACCAATGAATTTCATCCGTTGCGCTGCATCAACTGAGTATTGGCTAGATGGATAACGACGAATCAAATCGACAAAGTTTTGATAAGCAACTTTTAAGTAGCCTAAGTCACGGTGCGCTTGCTTAAGTGAAGTATAACGAAGCAAGCTGTCATAGTTTTGCTCCATATTTGCCACGCCACGTACATAATATGCATAGTCTAAATTCGGATGTTGAGGATTCAAGCGAATAAAGCGATCTGCAAGTGCGATTGTGCCTTCATAATCTTTTTGCTTAAATTTTGTATAAAGCAATTCTAATTGAGCTTGTTGTGCATATTGTCCTGTTGGGAAATAAGTATCCATTGCCTCTAAGGCTTTTGCAGCATCGCCATATTGTCCTTTATCGAGGGACTTCATCGCATTATTGAAATAAGTCTGCTCATTTGATTTAGGACCCGTATCAACAACATCCTTCTTCGGATTGCTGCTACAGCCTACAAATGCAGTTGCTAAGCCTACAGTTAAAGCAAGCATTGTGACTTTATAACGTGGTAGCGACATAAAAATTCCTCTGTTTATACGGGCAATAGGCTACAATTGCGCTATTAAACCACTTTTGTCCGAATGAGCAAATGACTTCAGCACACTCTTCTAATTCTAATTTCTCAGAAAATGATTTCAATCTACTTGAAGATTCTGAGGATGCAGATAATCATAATTCTGCGCCGACTGCAACACGTTTATCGTTGCAATTTCAACTGGATGAAAGCTATTTAGGGCTACGTATCGACCAAGTAGCAGCAACCGTTTGGAGTGAATTTTCACGTGAAAAACTCAAGCAATGGTTGAAAGAAGGTCATTTGTTGGTAAATGGTAACATTGTTAAACCTAAGTATAAATGCGAAGGAAATGAGCTACTTACTTTAGAGGTTGAGCTAGAAGCACAAACTTCTGCACAGCCTGAAAATATTCCGTTAAATATTGTTTATGAAGACGATGACATTATCGTGATCAATAAACCTGTTGGGATGGTCGTTCATCCGGGGGCAGGAAATCCAAATGGTACATTGGTGAATGCATTACTTTACCATTTCCCAAAATCTGCGGAATTAACACGTGCAGGCTTAGTTCATCGTATCGATAAAGATACCAGTGGTCTATTGGTGGTTGCGAAAAATCTTGAAGCACAATTTTCTTTGAGTAAGCAACTTGCCAAAAAATCGGTCTATCGTGTTTATGATCTGATTTGCTATGGCAATATCATTGCAGGCGGAACAATTGATGAACCGATTAAACGCCATCCAGTCGATCGTGTCAAAATGGCGATTCTTCCAGGTGGGCGTGATGCAGTGACACATTATAATGTCAAAGAACGCTTTCAGCATTTCACTCGTGTTCAGGCTCAACTGGAAACAGGGCGTACTCATCAGATTCGTATCCATTTCACTTATATCGGTTATCCATTGGTGGGTGATCCTGTGTATATGAGTCGTGTTAAAGTGCCTGCGGGTGCATCTGAAAAGTTAACAACAACTTTAAGAGCATTTAAACGTCAGGCTTTACATGCATCTAAATTGGGCTTGATTCATCCTCGTACGAAAGAAGAAATGATGTTTGAAGCACCATGGGCGGAAGATTTTACTGCATTGGTTGAAGTACTACGTTCTGAAAATAAAGCGTATTAATCATTTAAATGAGTTTGAAATAAGGGACTGGAGATTGACATGCAATTTGTTCAAGGATTACCTGATGGTGTGTACGTGGGACAAACCCATATTCAACATGATCAAGCTTTGCCCTCGGCACAGCCTGAACTTGAAGGTTTTAATTTGGCGTTGCATGTCAATGATGATCCGAAACGTGTGCAACAGCATCGTATGATTTTATTGGATGAATTTGCCGAATTTGGTGTTAACAAAATCACTTGGATGACGCAAACCCACAGCACCATTTGTCATACCATTAACGATGAAATGACCTTTGAAGCATTAGAGGGTGATGGCTTGGTCACGCAAACTCGAGGTCATGCCTTGATGATGATGACGGCCGATTGTTTACCAATCGTGCTTGGAAATGCAGATGGTACAGAAATTGCCAATTTACATGCGGGTTGGCGCGGTCTTGCTGGCGGTATTGTTGAAAATACTATTACCGAAATGAAGAGCGCACCGACTTGGGCATGGTTAGGCGCTGCCGTCAGCCAACCATGTTTTGAAATTGGTGCAGAAGTGAAACAAGCTTTTTGTGAAAAATATCCTGAACTTGAAACTGCATTTAAAGCAGGGGAAAAGTCAGGTAAATATTTTGCAGACTTATATGCGATTGCACGTTTTATTCTCAAATTACATGGTGTGGAAAATGTAATGGGTGGTGATCAGTGTTCGTATTTACAAGAACAGGATTTTTATTCTTATCGACGTCATGCCAAAACAGGACGTATGGCAACATTTGTATTTATGAAAAATGCAAATGCGTGATTTAAAATGCTTATATTCATTTTAAATTGTCTTGTATCGAATTTTATCAATTTTACAAGAATTGTTTAAAACTGAATTAATGCTAAACTTGACTAAATCTGTTTGTTTTTAATTAATATGTCTTTGTCCAAATCTATTGCGATTGTTTATCACAGCCCTTATGGGCATACGGCAAAAGTTGCTAACTGTATTGCTCAAGGTGCAATGAAAGTAGGCGCGCACGTATCTGAAATGGATATTGAACATATTGATTGGGATGTTTTAGATCAAGCCGATGCAATTGTTTTTGGCTGTCCAACCTACATGGGCAATTTAACCTCTGGATTGAAATTGTTTATGGAGCAGTCATCGAAGCGTTGGCTGGCGCGAGCATGGCAGGGCAAACTTGCAGCAGGTTTTACCAATGGTGGTGGGTTGAGTGGTGATAAACTGGCTGTTTTACAACAAATCAATTTATTCGCGATGCAACATGGCATGCTTTGGACAGGTTTACCCTTGATGCCGACAGGGCGTAGTACTCATGATTTAAATCGTATGTCGAGCTTTCTAGGTTTAATGACTCAATCTGATAATGCACCAGTAGAAGTTACTCCACCAGCAGGTGATCTTGAAACCGCAGTATGGTTTGGTGAGTACATTGGGTTGATGTTGAATCGTTTGACATAGTATTGACAAATATGTCCTTTTTGAAAAAACCTCCAAATTTGGAGGTTTTTTATTGCGGATTACTTATGCATAATTCGTGCTTTATCACGTTGCCAATCACGGTCTTTTTCAGTGGCACGTTTATCATGCAATTGCTTACCTTTTACTAAAGCAATTTCAAGTTTTGCCAAATGACCTTTCCAGTAACACGCAAGTGGTACACAGGTATAACCTTTTTGATTAACCGCGCCCATAAGCTTTTCAAGCTCGCGACGTGACAATAACAATTTACGCGTACGAGTTGCTTCAGGTACGACATGAGTAGATGCTGAAAGGAGCGGTTGAATTTGAGCACCAAACAGGAAAGCTTCATTATTCTTAAACGTAATATAGCTTTCAGTAATGGTCATACGTCCAGCACGCAATGACTTTACTTCCCAGCCTTGTAAGGAAAGTCCAGCTTCAAATTTTTCTTCAATAAAATAATCGTGGCGCGCACGTTTATTTTGCGCAATCGTACCACCATTATTTTTTTTAACGACAATCTTATTCGACATAATACAAATATTCCAAGAATAGCCTTATTTTGCCTCAAACTTGGCTTAAGGTGAAGTCATTTCACAATTAAAACCTACCTGTAAATTGCTTGAGGTTATTCGCTAATAATTGAGTTTTTGTTAAACTATAGCTCTTCATAACAAACTTGAGTACAAATGGATGTCTAAAACTCGTGTCATTTATCCGGGGACTTTCGATCCAATTACCAATGGGCATGTTGATTTAGTTGCACGCGCTTCACGTATGTTCGATGAGGTTGTGGTCGCGATTGCAATTGGACATCATAAAAACCCAGTATTCAGTTTGGAAGAACGTGTTGAGTTAGCCAAAGAATCACTTAAACATTTACCTAATGTTGAATTTGTAGGCTTTGATGGTTTGTTGGTAAATTTCTCTCGTGAACAAAATGCGACTGCAGTATTGCGTGGCTTACGTGCAGTTTCAGACTTTGAATATGAGTTTCAGCTTGCCAATATGAACCGTCAGCTTGATCATCATTTCGAAACGGTATTTTTAACGCCGTCAGAACAATTTTCTTTTATTTCTTCGACCATGGTTCGAGAAATTGCACGATTAAAAGGTGATGTGACTAAGTTTGTACCACAATGTGTCGTAGAAGCTTTTAATCGTAAACATCAACAAGGTTGGTAGTGTGTCTTTAATTATCACAGATGAATGCATCAATTGTGATGTGTGTGAACCTGTATGTCCAAATGAAGCAATTTTCATGGGTGAATTGATTTATGAAATCAATCCAAACCTATGTACAGAATGTGTTGGGCATCATGACAAACCGCAGTGTGCTTTGTTCTGTCCAGTCGATTGTATTCCGCTTGATCCAAATCATGTCGAAAGTCAAGATGACTTGATGGAAAAGTATAAAAAACTGATTGCTCAAAAAAGCGCAAGCAATTAAGTCTAAAATTTGTTAGGATACGCCCCGAAGTGAGCCAGACGATCGCTGCTGTGGAGATCTCCGTGATTGAAGCAGGGGAGGAAAGTCCGGGCTTCATAGGGCAAGGTGCCAGGTAACGCCTGGGCGGTGTGAACCGACGGAAAGTGCAGCAGAGAGTAGACCGCCTTCATTATCGTTTCTCTTCGGAGAAATGGAAGGTAAGGGTGAAAGGGTGCGGTAAGAGCGCACCGCATGGCTGGTAACAGTTCATGGCATGGTAAACCCCACCGGAAGCAAGACCAAATAGGGATCCTATAGGCATGGCCCATGCTGGATCCGGGTAGGTCGCTTGAGCGTATGAGTGATTGTACGCCTAGAGGAATGATCGTTCTCGACAGAACCCGGCTTATCGGCTCACTTCAATGAATTTTATTATAATTAATGCTTGACGTATGCGTGTTTACAGCAGATAATGCGCGCACAGTTTTAGGCTATGTAGCTCAGTTGGTTAGAGCACCGCACTCATAATGCGGGGGTCACAGGTTCAAGTCCCGTCATAGCCACCATTTTTATAGACCATGCTTCCAAAAGCATGGTCTTTTTTTATCTGTAGATTTTGTTTAATGAGTTGGTTGTTGAAAAATTAGAATCCAAACGAAGTTGCAGAATTTTCACCACTAAATTCGAGTTGAGGGTGATTTTGGTTGAAGCGAAGATCATAGGTTTTTGAGCGTGAAATCTTTGTCGCACCAAATTGATAAGCAAAATTTAAATTTACTTTGTTGATTTTATAAGAGGAAAATAAATCTGGATGTTGTTCATGAATATCTTGTAGTAATGTTTCAGCAGTTTCTTGTTGATTTAAATATTTAGGTGTAGATAAATTTAAAAAAAGGATTTGATTATTCGACACAGCTTCACCGATAAAGGTGCTTTGGTTCACGACTTGGATATTGGTAATATCACCTGAAAATTGATTTTTTAGGTCATTTGAAAGTGGTGCATTTTGTTGGTAAGTCCATATGTTCATCGCAAAGATAATCACAGTTAAAATACTAATGATGTAAAAGTGAGCTTTCCATACAAAATGATATGGAATATTTGATTGCGAATTTCTAAGTATTTGCGTTTTACTGATTAAATCATGAAAGGATTGTTGGGTACTTCTATTAAAAATAGCCAAGTAGAAACAAGCAAATACAATACTTTGAAAAAGAGCCACTAGTAATGTTAGGCTGAGTTGATTACTCGATTTTTGTTGTAAATATCCGATAAAACAAAGTGGAATAATAACAATGCTTGATCGAAATAATGAATGCAGTGGTTGAATTGATTTGTCTGTAAGATCAGAAACTCTAATTCGGCAGATCATTTTCCCAATCGTTTTGCCTTGACCAATACTACTATTCAATGCAGCGAAATAAAATAAGCAAATCAATGTGCCGATACATTGAAAAATAAAAGGTGAATTTTCAAGATAAGGGTATAGAGATTTACCAACGACCATGCCCGTCACGCCGAGGGCAATACAATCAATGATAAACGCAAAAATTCGTGGAAATCTTGGAATGCTTACTTTTGAATTGGATATTAAATCAGTCATTGTTGTTCATTCTAATTAAGTTTATGAAAATTTATATAATAATTTAGTTCTTCTATTCTAAATATTTTAATAAGAAATTGCTAGAAAATGAGCTAATTTTAAAGATCGTTCAAAAATGCATATACTGTGAATGATTGAAAACTCTAATTCTTCTTATTACACATCAGTTTCAGACATAAAAAAACCTGCATATCGCAGGATTCTTTATTGCACCATTTCAAGAAGTATTAAAATGGTGCCCGAGGCCAGACTCGAACTGGCACGCTTTGTGGGCGGGGGATTTTAAATCCCCTGTGTCTACCGATTTCACCACTCGGGCATGTGCGCAATAATATAGGACAGTTTTTTACTTGGCAAGCGTATTTGAAGCGATTTGCTTTCTTTTCAATCAATTCATGTGTTTATGTTTGAAAATAAAACAATTTAAGTAGAACTTATCATGATTTGTCATGTTTTCTTCATGTTTTTGAGATTAAAACGAAATATTCCCCAACTACATTGATTGAGAAAAAACCTTGGGGAAATCTTAGATCATGCCAAATTCAATATCGCGCCGTGAATTAATTCAAAAATCATTAGCCAGTTTCGGTGCTTTATCTTTACCTGTTTCATTAACTGCTTGTGGTAGTGATGACGATTCGACATCTGAAACAAAAGTGGAATTTTTACATGGGGTTGCCAGTGGAGACCCACTCAAAGATCGCGTGATTCTATGGACACGTATTACACCACAAGACACATCTTTACGTTTAGAAGTGGTTTGGGAAATTGCGACTGATGATAAATTTAACCAAATCATCAATACTGGCAAAGTTCAAACAGCAAAAGCGCAAGATTTTACAGTCAAAGTGGATGCCGACAAGCTTAAATCTGGGCAAGCTTATTATTATCGTTTTAAATTCGGTTCAGTGATTTCAACAGTTGGACGGACTAAAACCTTGCCTGAAATGACTAATTCGGTGCAATTTGCGGTATGTTCATGTTCGAATTATCCAGCCGGCTATTTCTATGTTTATAGAGAAATGGCAAAGCAAGAAGTGGATGCCATCATTCATTTGGGTGACTATATTTATGAATATGGCAAAGATGGTTATGCCACAGAAGATGCAGCCAAATTAGGACGTACATTAGCTGCTGATAATGATAAAGAAATTATTAAATTAGACGATTATCGTAAACGCTATGCTTTATATCATACCGATTTAGATTTACAGGCAGCGCATGCACGTCACCCGTTAATCGTGATTTGGGATGATCATGAGTTGGCAAATGATGCATGGAAAGAAGGTGCTGAAAATCATCAGCCTGCAACCGAAGGAAGTTTCTTAGATCGAAAATTAGCAGCGTTACAGGCTTATTTTGAGTGGATGCCGATTCGTCCAGTTTCAGCCACTGATCACTTAAATATTTATCGTCAATTTGATTATGGCACATTGGTTCAGCTCACCATGCTTGATACGCGTATTTTAGCGCGTGATCAACAGTTGGAATACGCCAACTATATGACAGCGACTGGCTTAGATATTGCAAAATTTCAAGCAGATTTGACCAGTACCACTCGTACACTCATGGGGTATACACAACGTGAATGGTTGCAAAAGAAATTAGCGCAATCTACTGCAACTTGGAATGTGTTGGGTCAGCAAGTGTTGATGTCAAAAATGTTGATTCCTGCTGAATTGCTCATGTCTTTAGCTGCAATTACCAGTGGAAATGTCACGACTGAAACATTAACAAAAATGAATCAGCAAATTACTGAATTGGTGACATTAAAAGTGCGGATGCAAAAGGGTGATCCTACTTTAACTGCAACTGAGAAAGCACGTATTACGACGGTAGCACCTTATAATTTAGATGCGTGGGATGGTTATTATGCGGAGCGTGAAATTTTGTATGGCACGCTTAAGACCTTGAACAAAAAAGTGGTCGTTTTAGCAGGGGATACTCATAATGCATGGGCTTCTAATTTGCATACGCAAACAGGGGATTTTGTTGGTGTAGAGTTGGCAACCAGTTCGGTGTCTTCACCTGGGATGGAAAAGTATCTTAATATTCCTTTGGCACAGCTACAGCAGTTTGAGTTTGCATTCACAACTTTGATTGATGAATTAAATTATACCAATTTAAATCAACGCGGTTATTTGAAAGTAGGTTTTACGGCACAACAGGTTCAAGCTGATTGGATTTTTGTGGACAGTATTAAAGAAAAAACCTATACCATCGACGCTAATCGTAAACATCAAGTGATATTGAATAATGTTTTGCAGGATGTAAGTACTGTTCAAAAGAGTGCTTAGTCAATTTTTATAGCACAATAATTTATAACACAAGCAATCATTACACAGCCAAGATTTAATTTAAATCTTGGCTTTTTCGTTTACGCTATTTTGTTTTGCGCTTTGATAGGAATACATTATTTTAGCGACTAAGTTTTTAAATGCTGTGCTAAAGAGCCATTATCACCAAATAATTTTTTACGATACTCAGCTTCAAGTTGTTCTGTTTGCATATTACGCGGATTAAAATCGTATTGTGTTACTTCAAACATACCTAAGGCTGCTTGAGTCAAAATTCCTAGTCGATTAACACCACCAAAACCTAGATAAAAACAATCATTTAAATCGCGTAAAGAGAACTTAATATCTTTACGTTTTAAAATTTTATACCAGTGTCCAAATAGAACAGGGGTAAGATGCTTCGTAATCCGTAATAGGGCAATACTTCTATTCCGTGGCGTATTACCACCCACTGCGGTTAAAACATCATAAGCCACAGATTTATGCTCAAGCTCTTCTAGTGCATGCCACTCCCAAAGATCACGCTTTGCTTGCGTGGTTTTTTACTGAATTAAACCATCTGTTAATAATAATCGCGCAAGGGTTGCAGTAAAGTGCTCCATGACTACTGTCGCAGCCAACTGGTCTATTTTATTTAACTTTCTAAATTGATCGAGGACACGTTTAGTTTGAGCTTCAATCTCTAAAACTTCGGAAAATTGTGAATCTAATAAATGCTTGTTTAAAGACTGATGTTCTCGACTATGAAACGCTTCTTGTGCAATAAATGTTTGAATATCTTTGCATAGTTGCTCATCGGAAATTTGATGACGCACATTACGTATACTTTCGATAAAGAACATTTCACTAGGTGGAAACATTGCAGATAAAATAACGAATAATGAGGAAACAACGGTATTATCTTCATAATAAAAAGAAAATCTTTCTTCTTTTCGATGAGAAAGAATGACATTCCTTCTTACCATTTTCTCTATAGGATTATAAATTGTATTCATTGTTTTGACCTTTATCGGCTATATTTGTAAAAATGAAAACCATAACTACAATCTATCAATGAATTTAAACGGAAAAAATACGGATTATAAGAGGGAGTTGTGGTGATGGTAACTATAAGAAAACCAAAACAAAATAGATCAAAGAACACCTATAATTCTATCCTTGGTGCAGGATTTATATCGGTAAAAAAATTTGGAATTGATGATGTAAGTGTACTTAAAGTTTGTGAAATTGCAGGAGTAGGTTCTGGTAGTTTTTATGAGTATTTTAAAAACAAAGACGCTCTATTTATTGAAATGCATCAATATTTTATTTCGGAAATGTCTGATTTATTATTCAGAATTGGACCTGAAATATTTAATTTGGACATTCCTGATGCGATCAGAATGATCTTTGTTCGCATAGGTGAGTTTTTAGCGCAAAATGAGAATTTATATTTTTATTGGTTGAGTGTATGCGGTAAATACAATACTGAGGAAAGCCAAGTTAAAGCTGTAAAAACGGTGAATATTATGGCAATAGAATATGCAGTAAAACATCCAGAGGTATTACGTATAAAAAATCTCAAATTGATGGTTTATATTTTGATTACATCGAGTATTGCGTTAACTATGAATTTCTTCTCAAGTAAAAATACAGGTTTTACTTATGAGGAATTAATTGATTGTTTAATTGACATCACGATGTCTTATATAGAAGATGATCGGAATAAGCTTAAGATTTAATGAACTATAATTAAAACTCAATCAATATAAAAGCATCAATGTTAAGAATAATCTCCAATGAAAGTGTCTTGAGGGGGTGGGATAAGTGATTGAAAAGTAAATTGATAATTTTTCATCATGGCGCATTATGTAATGCTGTCCATATATTCGTCTAAGTCGATAAATTTATAAGACTTAGACATTTCATTTTCATACTTTAAAAGTTGTAAATGCAGTTCTAAATAAGTCGCCAATTGTTTTTGTAAGACTTGGTATTTATCAGAATCCTTTTTTACCCGGTACATTTTAAATTTTGTTTTCTTGGCTTGTTTATACGCCCAAAAACATGACCGACGAATCTGTTGTAATTGATAATATTCTGTATCTTTGGTGCTATCCCGAAATAAATTTTCTTTATAAAACTGAACAAAACCAAAGTTCATGGCGAAGAAAAATAAAACACCTTGTAAAAGTATGCTCTCAAAAAAATAAATATTGAGCGCTTGGACAATAATGAGCACAGCGAGTTTGAATGGGGTGTTGTTAAGTTGATGATAAAGATGAGTAGAACTATGTTTTATTTGATTGATAATTAACGGCACAATGATCATAAAAAACAGCATGATGCTTAATGCTGAAATACTATTGGCTTGAAATTCATTAAATTGATGAAAATGACTCGCAATATATTTGCCTAAGCTAAAATAAATACTGCAAAAAATCATGACAGCAAGCACCCAAGGAATAAACTCCTTCGCTTCATCCAAGATGCCTTTAGTTTTAATTTGGCTATAAAATAAAAAGTTACGCTTAAAGGCTTGTGGATATTGTTGTTGAAGTTGATTTAAATAGAGAGAAACTTGCTTGTTTTGAATCATATTGGCTTCGCTTATCTAAATTTTAACTTGAGTTGTCACATCGTTGTAATATTAACATAAAAAACCGATATGGAAGCTTTATAGGCTTAAGCATAAAAGTCTAGACATAAAAAAACCTGCATTTAGCAGGATTCTTTATTGCACCACTTTAAGAAGTATTAAAGTGGTGCCCGAGGCCAGACTCGAACTGGCACGCTTTGTGGGCGGGGGATTTTAAATCCCCTGTGTCTACCGATTTCACCACTCGGGCATTTTTAACAAGATGGAGGCGGAGGTCGGAATCGAACCGGCGTCCACGGAGTTGCAGTCCGCTGCATGACCACTCTGCCACCCCGCCGCGTCTTGTTGATGCGTATATTAGCAACCTTTGAAAAAAAAACAATACTAGTTTTCATACGGATGCACATAAATTCGGCATACAGAAGAAAATTGTCTAAATAATCATGTATTATTTGCAAAATTGATTCATATCTACTTTGGAGATGTGCCGTGGCATTGGTATTAGATGGTCGCGCATTAGCGAAACAAATTGAAGCAGACTTGTTGACTCGTGTTGAAGCTTTAAAAGCAAAAACAGGTCGTACCCCAATTTTAGCGACTATTTTGGTCGGTGATGATGGTGCATCTGCGACTTATGTACGTATGAAAGGCAATGCTTGCCGTCGTGTTGGGATGGATTCTTTAAAAGTAGAATTACCAACTGAAACGACAACTGAACAGTTATTGGCTGAAATTGAAAAATTAAATGCCAATCCTGATGTTCACGGTATTCTTTTACAACATCCAGTTCCTGCGCAAATTGATGAACGTGCTTGTTTTGATGCGATTTCATTGGCTAAAGACGTAGATGGCGTGACTTGTCTTGGTTTTGGTCGTATGGCGATGGGCGAAGCTGCTTATGGTTCAGCAACTCCAGCAGGTATCATGACCATTCTAAAAGAAAATAACATTGAAATTGTAGGTAAGCATGCTGTTGTTGTTGGTCGTTCTGCGATTTTGGGTAAACCAATGGCGGCAATGTTACTTGAAGCGAATGCAACGGTAACGATTTGCCACAGCCGTACTCAAGATTTAGCAAGCTTTGTCAAACAAGCAGACATCATTGTTGGCGCAGTAGGTAAAGCTGAGCTCATCCAAAAAGATTGGATTAAACAAGGTGCAGTAGTTGTAGATGCTGGTTTCCATCCTCGTGATGGCGGTGGTGTGGGTGATATTCAATTGGTTGGTATTGAAGACATCGCTTCTGCTTATACTCCTGTTCCAGGTGGTGTAGGCCCAATGACCATTACCACTTTGATTCGTCAGACTGTAGAAGCAGCTGAGAAAGAATTGGGTTAATAGAATCCTCCCCAACCCTCCTTTTTTAAAGGAGGGGGCTTTCATTACTAAAAAAATATTTGAGTTCTCGTGAGTTCCCTCTCTTTTTAAAGATGAGCAGCATTGCTGCGTAAGAGGGGTGACTATGAATATTCCACAATTAAATAAACAGAAAATATGAGCTGTACATTTCAATTGCAAAAAGCCCCGCAACATTTACTCGATGCTTTGCATGATGTTATTCCGCATTGCGAACTGATGGCACAACAATTGCCAGAAACGCCGATTTCTTTATGGCTCATTCCACCTATATTTCCAACTGATCGCTTAGACGATGAAGTGATTCGTCGTATTTGGAATGATACGCCGTATTGGATTTTCTGTTGGGCTTCTGGTTTGGCGATGGCGCAGTGGTTATTGGCTGAACCCCATCATGTCAAAGATAAGGTGGTGTTGGACTTTGGTGCAGGTTCAGGTGTGGTTGCAATTGCCGCGAAAATGGCTGGTGCGAAGCGTGTCATTTGTTGTGATATAGATCAAGTCAGCTTAGATGCATGTCGTGAAAATGCCTTGCTGAATGATGTTGAACTTGAATATCTGGATGATCTGTATAAGGCAGAACAGGTTGATGTCCTGCTTGCTGCCGATGTGCTCTATGATCAATGCAATCGTTTCTTCTTAGATGAATTTTTAAAATTTGCCCCAGAAGTCTGGGTAGCAGATAGTCGTGTGAAAAACTTTAGCCATCCACATTATCAAAAATTAGATGAGCGTAGTGCAACGACATGGCCAGATTTGGATGAAGCCAAAGAGTTTAGAAATGTGAGTTTTTATAAGACGCTATGATCGCGTCTTATTTATTGGGCTAATCAACGATTTATTCAAAAATTAAGAACAAGTATAACGTACAACATGCAAAGTGCTTGGACGAGTATCTAAAGCTTGACGAGTCGCATAGTTTTCACTGCTATTTGCAGTTTGAGTATTTGAAAGTCCAAATGAAGTACGGCTATGTCCAAGTTGCACACCAGTTTTACTCTCAGCAACCTGAGGGTTAATAATCTCGTTTACACTCAGTACATTAAGTTTATAAGTTTTAGTTTCACCGAGTACTTTTTTACACGCGCGCTGTAACTTATTGACATCTAAATCAGAATTGGCGCGACCGGATAAAGTATACGCAAGCGTTGCACTATCGGTTGTTTGATTTTCTATTTGATAACCCGTTACACCGTTATATTGGCGAGGTGTTGTTTGACATGCTGAAAGTGCTAAAACAACTAAACTAAAGCTTGCTAATGTGATCTTTTTCATCTTTTAAAGTCCTCGCTTTTTGAATACTTTTTAGTATGCCACAGCTTTGAGTTTTAAACGATGCTTGAATTGTTCAATAAAAAAAGGCTTTTTCTAAACCTGTAGAAAAAGCCGTTTCATGAATGAGACTAGGGGCTGTTGATAATTCGTCTATGTTTGCGACTTTGTGTATTTTTTAGCTGATACTAGGCGTGAAATACGAAACTTAGTCATTCTAAGTGAGTTTTAACACACTTAATTATCAGTGATTAAACTATGCTTCTTCGTGTCTTTCATAAATACATAAGTAATCAGTGAAAGACCAATCATAAAGGTGATGTAGTAGAAAAAGTAATTTTCATGACCTGCATTTTTAAAACTTAATGCTACAAGTTCAGCAGTCCCACCAAATAAAGTATTTGCGATTGCATAAGGTAATGCGACACCTAAGGCACGAATATGTGGCGGGAATAATTCAGCTTTTACTACAGCATTAATTGCAGTATAACCAGTTACAATGACCATTCCACTCATACATAACATGAATGCTGTGGTTGGGCTAGTCGTTGAACCAAGTCCATTAAAAATTGGAATGGTGAAAAGAACGCCCAAAATACCAAAGGTAATCATGATTGGTTTACGACCAATTTTATCAGAAAGCGCACCAACAGCTGGCTGCAATAACATGAATACGAAAATTGCAGCAGTGGTAATCTCAGTCGCTGTCGTTTTCTCAAATCCTGAGGTATTCACCAAATATTTTTGTAAATAAGTGGTAAATGTATTGAAGGCTAAAGTACCACCCGCAGTCAGCATAATGACTGTGAAAGCTTGCTTAGGATATTTGGTAAATAAAGCCAAAGCACCTGATTTTTCACCACCATTCTTTACTTGTTCTTGTGCTTGTTTTGAAGACTCAGTTTCAACCAAACCGCGACGAATCCAGAACACGACTACTGCTAATAATGCACCAATGAAGAATGGTACACGCCATCCCCATTCAGAAAGCTGACCTTCGCTTAAAGTACGCTGCAAAATAATTAGTACACACAGTGCAAGTAACTGACCTGAAATCAAGGTCACATATTGGAAGCTAGAGAAGAAACCACGATGGTTTTTACCCGCCATTTCAGTTAGGTAAGTCGCACTTGCGCCATACTCACCACCAACACTTAAACCTTGCAGTAAACGTGCAAATAAAAGCAATGCGGGTGCAAGCATACCAACACTTGCATAAGTTGGCGCACAGGCAATAATGAGCGAACCTGCACACATGAGTGAAACAGAGAGGGTTAAGCCTGATTTACGACCTTTACGGTCTGCGTATATCCCCATGACCCATGCGCCAATCGGGCGCATTAAGAAACCTAAAGCAAACACAGCAGCAGCTTGGAGGAGTTTTACAGTGTCATCACCATCTGGGAAGAATTGTGGTGCAAAATAAAGCGTGAAAGCCGCGTAGACATACCAGTCGTACCATTCGACTAAGTTACCCGCAGAGCCACCAAGAATAGATTTGAAACGAGTTTTTCTATCAAGTTGCGACGGCGCAGCCTGAGGAGATGAATTGGACAAGACAATTCTCCAAAAGAATATGCAAATACGGTCTATTTAATTTTCATTTTTGATGAAAATCTAAGCAGAAAAATCAAACAGAGAGAATTTCAGCAAGTGCTGTGGGGAGATACAAATAATTACGGAGACCGTTATACACTTGTCGAAGTGCTGAACTTATTAGACTTTGGTCGTAATACTAGGTTGTGTGTTTTTCATCACATTAAGCCAAGTTTTATGATAAATATAATAATTTTTTTAAAACAATAGTTTAATTTAAACTTAATGATATTTTCTAATGTAGATATTCAATTTTACGAACGATTGAAAATGTTTGAATGTGTGAAAATTACACAAATTTATTCCTTGGATTGATTGAGTATCACAAATTAATTTTGTTGAATGATCATGAGTCATGATATTAATATTGGACAAATGTTCATTTTCGAAAATAAAACAATAAGGATCAACATTGATGAGTCTAGTGATTCGACAGCAACAAATTCTAGAATTGGTCAAAGAGCGAGGCTATATCAGTATTGATGAAATTGCACAGACCTTTTCCGTCACTCCGCAAACGGTTCGCCGTGACATAAACCAATTGGCAGATGCAGGATTATTGCGCCGTTATCATGGGGGCGCTGCAGTTGATTCGAGTGTAGCAAATACCGAATATAGTATGCGTGTTAGCCATAATTCTGAAGCAAAACAAAAAATTGCAACAGCTATTGCTCAAGATATTCCAGATCATGCATCTATCTTTATCAATATCGGGACGACCACAGAGGCAATTGCACATGCATTATTGAATCATCATGGTCTTAAGGTGATTACCAATAACTTGAATGTTGCTAAAATTTTGAGTGTTAAAAATGATTTTGAAGTATTGATTGCAAGTGGAAAAGTTCGTCCCGATGGTGGGGTGATAGGGCAAGCGACTTCTGATTTTTTTAAACAGTTTAAAGTCGATTATGCCTTGATTGGAATTAGTGGCATTGATGAAGAAGGCATACTTTTAGATTTTGATTTTCAGGAAGTTGCGGTTTCTCAAGAAATTATGGAAGGTGCAAGACACATATATTTGGCAGCAGATGCCAGTAAATTTGGTCGTCATGCCATGATGCGCTTAGGTCATTTGAATGAAATACACCGACTTTATACTGATCAAAAGCCAGCTGATCAATATTTAAAGCAAATCCAAGAGTCGGAATTGAAGTTAGTTGTTGTTTAAGTTAGAAAGATGACTAAATGCTGATAGGGATGCTTTTCTGAAAATGTAAAATTGATCACTTTTTAATAGACTTTGTCTAAAATACACTCTATTATTTTTCTAAATTGAAAATAAACGAAAATATATTTTCATACTTTAGATCATTCTCGGCTGAATAATAGAACATGGTGATGTTTATGACACAAAATAATGAACAACAAAACTGTTATGACATTGCTGTAATTGGCGGTGGAATTAATGGTGTAGGCATTGCAAATGATGCAGTGGGACGTGGTTTGTCTGTGTTTCTTTGTGAAAAAGATGATTTAGCCAGTCATACATCTTCTGCCAGTAGTAAGTTAATTCATGGTGGTTTACGTTATTTAGAACATAAAGAATTTCGTTTGGTTCGAGAAGCCTTAGCAGAGCGTGAAGTATTATTGTCAAAAGCGCCACATATCATACGCCCAATGCGTTTTATCATGCCACATCAGCCACATTTACGACCTGCATGGCTCATTCGAACAGGTTTGTTCTTTTATGATCATTTGGGAAAACGAGAGAAGCTTGCGGGTTCGAATTTGGTTCAATTTGTACCTGAAACAAGTCCATTAAAAGATGAAATTACCCGTGGTTTTGAATATTCAGACTGTGCTGTGGATGATTCTCGACTGGTTATTCTCAATGCGATGCAAGCACGTGAGCAAGGTGCCCAAATCGTAACGCAAACACGTTGTATTTCTGCACAGCGTGAAAATGGTGTATGGACTGTTCAGCTTGAAAATGAACATGGTCAATATCAAATTCAAGCCAAGGTTTTAGTGAATGCCGCAGGACCATGGGTTGCTAAATTTATTAAGCAAGATTTGCAGTTGAAATCACAATATGGCATCCGTTTGATTCAAGGTAGTCATATCATCGTGCCGAAAATTTATGAAGGTGATAAAGCCTTTATTATGCAAAATGATGATCAGCGTATTATTTTTGCAATTCCTTATCTAAATCAATACACCATGATTGGTACGACAGATCGTGAATACACAGGTGATCCAAATCAAGTTGAAATTAGCCAAGATGAAATTGATTATTTATTGGATGTGTCAAATGATCATTTTAAAGTGCAATTGAAGCAAGAGGATATTATCAGTACTTTCTCAGGTGTACGTCCTTTATGTGATGATGAGTCGGATAATCCTGCAGCAATTACCCGTGATTATACTTTGGCACTTTCTCAAGATTATGAAAATGAAGCACCACTGTTGTCAGTTTTCGGTGGAAAATTAACGACCTATCGAAAGTTGGCTGAATCTACACTCGATCAGATTAAAAAGTTTTTCCCAGAGCTTGGAAAGCCTTGGACAGAAAAAGCATTATTACCTGGTGCTGAAAATTTAGAGTCAGTTGAAAGTCTTATCGTCGAAATTGAGAATAAAATTAAAGGGATTGATACTGAAACAGCGCAACGCTGGGCGCATGCTTTTGGCACGAGAGTTTGGAAGTTTTTAGGTCATACAACTTCGATCCATGAATTGGGTCAAGATTTTGGACATGGTTTGTATGCGCAAGAAGTGGACTATTTAGTCGATCAAGAATGGGCGATGAACAGTCTAGATATTTTAAAACGTCGAACAAAACTTTATTTAAAATTTGATGAAAATACTGTTCAAGCGTTGGATGAATATTTGGTCAGTTTGCATGAGAGAAGATTACAGAAGGATGTGGCGTAGTTGTTATCACAAGGGAAAAGGTCAGTATTTAAGCTGACCTTTTTTATAATGAACGTATTAAGTCCAATCAAAAGTGAATAAAACTCTTTTCGTTTCAGGTTGGTAATACATCAAAATATCATCTGCACCACTTGTGCAGTATTGCCATCCTGATGCGCAAGCTATGAAATAGTAACGTCTATCTTGTTTATCATAGACATGTACTTCTTCATCATCGGTACGGCGGTTGATAAATTGAAGATTAAAGTACTGATCAAGCGGCGAAATATAATTACTTACGCTAAATTCGCCACCAATCCAATTTAACAGGATATTGGGATGTTGTTTACGAAATTCTAGGTCAAATTTTAAATGTGATGAAGAAATCATTTCACCAGTTTCTTTAAATCGCGCTTTGACTTTCAGATAATCTTTATGCATTGCATCACTATGTGGTTGCATTTGCCCAAAACAAATTTCCTGATGGTTTTCATTTTCTAAAATAAAATATCTACGTTGTCCTAACCATTGATAATGATTATTTTCATCGAGTTGCAAAATAAACCAATTTTGTCCTGCAAATTCATTGTGATATTCAGGAGTGTAGTCGCCTATATACGAATCGGCGGGTTCGACTGGATTTACTAGGTGAATCAACCCTTGCCATTTCGGGTTAACTGCAGAGAGGTTAATTGAGACCAGTGGCAACATATGTTTTGTAAGAAACATATCAGAGCTTGCAAAGACTTCTTCGTTATCAGGCAAAATGGTTAAATAAGGCTGTGCTGTAGTAATGTTTTGAGTTTGTTTCATTTCATTGGCTTTTATTTTTAGTAATAATGATTAAAACATAAAAAAGACCGCTGTTCAGCGGTCTTTTTAAACTTAATTAATTAAAATTAAGCAGATTTTTTAACAGCTTCTAAAAGCTCATCTTGACGAGTTTTAAGCGCTTTAGGTAAACGATCACCTAATTTGTTGAACAATTCAGTATGGCTTTCAAGCTCTTTGATCCACTGATCTTTGTCTTGTGAAGTTACAAGATCAAACTGTTCTTTAGTGAAATCAGAACCAGTCCAGTTCAATTGTTCAAATGTAGGAACACGACCAATTGGCGTATCTACAGCAGTTGCACGACCTTCACAACGATCGATGATCCACTCAAGAACACGCATGTTTTGACCGAAACCAGGCCATACAAAGTTACCTTCAGCATCACGACGGAACCAGTTCACGTTGTAGATACCAGGAAGTTTGTTACCAGCAGCTTTTGCTTTTTCAGCAACTTCTTCACCTAGCTCTAACCAGTGAGAGAAGTAGTCAGCCATGTTGTAACCAGCAAATGGAAGCATCGCAAATGGATCACGACGAACAACACCTTGTTGACCAACAGCTGCAGCAGTTGTTTCAGAACCCATAGTTGCAGCTTTGTACACGCCATCAACCCAGTCAAATGCTTCTGAGATTAAAGGTACTGTGTCCGCGCGACGACCACCGAAGATGAACGCAGAAATTGGAACACCTGCTGGATTTTCCCAGTCAGCATCAATAGAAGGACATTGACCTGCTGAAACAGTGAAACGTGCATTTGGATGTGCAGCTTTTTCTTCACCAGTGTGTGGTTGACCTTTCCAGTTTGTAAGGTTAGCAGGTACTTCTTTAGAAAGACCTTCCCACCAAACTTCACCATTGTCAGTTACAGCAACGTTTGTATAGATCACGTCTTTATGAAGTGTCGCCATACAGTTTGGATTTGTTTTGGTATTTGTACCCGGTGCTACACCAAAGAAACCAGCTTCTGGGTTGATTGCATATAAGCGACCATCTTCACCTGGTTTGATCCAAGCAATGTCATCACCTACAGTTTCGATTTTCCAACCTTCATAACCTGCTGGTGGAATCAACATTGCAAAGTTAGTTTTACCACAAGCAGAAGGGAATGCAGCTGCGATGTAGTGTTTTTCGCCTTGTGGATTAGTCACACCAAGGATAAGCATGTGTTCAGCTAACCAACCTTGTTGACGACCCATAGAAGAAGCAATACGTAATGCTAGGCATTTTTTACCTAACAAAGCGTTACCGCCGTAACCTGAACCATAAGACCAGATTTCACGAGTTTCTGGATAATGAACGATATATTTTTCAGGGTTACACGGCCAAGCTACATCTTTTTGACCCGCTGCAAGTGGAGCACCTACAGTGTGTACACAAGGGATATAATCGCCATCTGTACCAAGTACGTCATAAACGGCTTTACCCATACGAGCCATTTTACGCATGCTTACAGCAACATACGGAGAATCTGTTAATTCGATACCGATGTGAGCAATATGAGAACCTAAAGGACCCATAGAGAAAGGAACAACGTACATTGTACGACCTTCCATTGTGCCATCAAACAAACCGTTAAGGCGAGTACGCATTTCAGCAGGAGCTTCCCAGTTGTTAGTCGCACCAGCATCTTCTTGCTTTTCAGAACAGATGTATGTACGACCTTCAACACGAGCAACGTCAGACGGATCAGAATTCGCTAAATATGAACCAG
Organism: Acinetobacter sp. WCHAc060033; assembly: GCF_004209125.1. Taxonomy (NCBI): domain Bacteria; kingdom Pseudomonadati; phylum Pseudomonadota; class Gammaproteobacteria; order Moraxellales; family Moraxellaceae; genus Acinetobacter; species Acinetobacter sp. WCHAc060033. The sequence goes on from NZ_SGSW01000013.1 coordinate 57,001, forward strand.
GGTGTTTTTCTTGGTTCAAAGCTTGCATAGTGCCGTTCGCGATCATCAAGTCGATATAACGTTGATTTTCTTCTTCGCTTCCGTCACACCATTCAATTTTTGCAGGTTTAGTTAATTTAGCAATTTCTTCAACCCATGCAATGAGCTTGGGATGACGAACGAATTCTGGTGCGTTCACTTGGGTCATGGTGAGGCCTATCTTAAAATATGTACTATTTTGTGTACAAATAACAATCTGAATGAAGTGGTACTCCATCCAAATATAAATATGAAAAAAAAGTGGCTGTATTAAACCATATATTCATGGAAAAAATAAGACTAAAGCCGTAAAAGATACCAAACGCAATAAAAAGGATAAGTTATTGTTTTTAAATTATTATATGGATAATTTGTCGAATATTTGGCACTATTCACCATAGTTATGTGTGATATTTTAATTGAGAATAATATTTATTAACAGATATTTATAAATCCATTAAGTGTTTGCTTTATCATTGATTAAATAAATGGTATTAATTCGAATTTTACATAAAGGTGCTTTTATTTGCCTATAAAATCAACGAAATTAGAGTGAATACTTCAAAATAATCAAGATTATGCGCCCAGATCTTAAACCATTATCGATGATTTACAATGAAAAATCAGGGTTTCATGCAAATGAAAAAGACGATATCTATGAAAAATTGATGACAATTTGGACATCATATGGCTTTGAAATACAGGTGTTTGACATTGCATCAGAGCAAAATATTCAAACATTAATGCAGAAAATTTATCAACGACATGCTGAATATTCACAACAAGGTGTGATTGTTGCAGCAGGTGGTGATGGTACGCTGAATGCTGTTGCTTCACAAATGTTGAACCAAGCGATTCCAATGGGGATTTTGCCATTAGGCACCTTTAATTATGTGGCACGGGTTTTACATATTCCGCTAGATATTCTCGAAGCCGCAAAAGTCATCGCCACTGGTGAGCCACGAGCTTCACATGTGGCATGTATCAATGATCAAATTTATTTAAATAATGCCAGTCTGGGGTTGTATCCTTTATTTATCAAAAAGCGTGAGGAATATAATCGTAAGTTTGGACGTTTTCCTTTAAATGCTTATACCTCCGGTTTAGATGTATTGATCCGAGATCGTAAAGAATTAAAACTAGAGGTTGAAGTCGATGGGCAAAAGTATCCCGTTAAAACACCTTTGATTTTCTTTGGAAATAACCAATTGCAATTGAAAGAGTTGAAATTAAAAATTTCTAAATGTGCTGAAATTGGTGAAATTGCAGGTGTAGTGATTGCCAAAGGGGATAAGCGAACTTTATTTAAAACATTATTTCAAACCATTCGTGGTAAGTTAGAAAATGCATCCGATGTGTATAGTTTTGGTGCGCAAAAAGTCATTGTCTATTCAAAAAAGCCTAAACTGACCGTTGCAGTCGATGGAGAAATAGTTTCAATGACCACACCATTGTCCTTACATGTAGAAAAGAATGCTTTGAAAATCATGGTGCCACATGCTGCTGCATCTGTCTGATTTACACTTTGGCACTGAGCGAATTGAGTGTATTCGTGCAATTGAAAAGTTTTGCACACTACATCAACCAGAAGTTGTTGTGGTGAGTGGTGATTTGACGCAACGTGCTAAATTTAAAGAATTCTTCGCGTGTAAGCAATTTCTTGAATCTTTAAAAATTCCTTATTTTGTCGTTCCGGGGAATCACGATATTCCACTCTATCATTTGTGGAACAGGGCTTTTCGCCCATTTGGCTTGTATCAGCTTTTTTTTGGAAGTTTGGAAAGCACTTTATCTACTGAACATTTTTATTTAATCGGTATTAATAGTATTCGTCGTCGCTATCATACGCGGGGTTCTATTTCAGTTGAACAAATTCAACATGTAAATCAGCAATTAGAAAATGCACCGTTAGATAAGTTTAAAATTATCGTCAGTCATCAGCCTTTTTATACGACCAATGATGATCATCATTTAAAAGATTGTCCTGCTTTGGGACAGTTTGCGATTAAAGAATGGGGGCAACACCAGTTATTTGCTCTCTTGCACGGACATTTACATTTGGTCGCTGTTTATGATTTGAATAAAGAATTTAAATTGAATTTGAATGATCCTTTTTATGAAGTCCATGCGGGTACAGCCATATCGAGCCGCTTGCATAAAAATATGCCGAATAGTTTTAACGTGATCCATCATGATGGCACTTTTCAGCACTATTTTTTTGATGAGCAGTTGCAAGAATTTGTTGCTAGAGAATCTTCTCCGGACTGATTTTGATTTGATTTGATGTAATAGAATAAAAAAAACACAAATTTAATAAAAAAAATTGCTTGTTCCCCTTGAAGCTATTTTTTCCATCCCCACAAATGTGTCATACAAATATTTTGTCGATGACCAAGGGCGTATTGATTATTCGTCTATGTTTGCGACAACGCGTATTTTTGATGATACGAGGCGTGAAATACGAAATTTAGTCATTCTAAATGAGTAGTTTACAACGATGTAGCAGTAAAAATACGCTAGTCCCGTAGGGTTGTGGTTAAAATGATCTCAAACTTCGTTATGAAACTATAAAATGGAACCACCATTCTCTGCGTTTCATGCCTTGTTTGATCTATTTTAACCTACAACGCAAGCCATTTATGAAAGTTCAACACGCCCTAAATAAGAAGTCATCTTCACTCAGTAATCAATGACATTTTGACGATGTCTATGGAGTTTAATATGAGCAACATTCGTCCATTACATGATCGCGTAGTAATTCGTCGTGTTGAAGAAGAAACTAAAACTGCTGGTGGTATTTTACTTCCTGGTTCTGCAGCGGAAAAACCTGCGCAAGGCATCATCATCGCTGTAGGTAATGGTCAAGTGACTGATAATGGCGTACGTGCATTAGATGTAAAAGTTGACGATAAAGTATTGTTCGGTACTTATGCAGGTACAACTGTAAAAGTTAACGGCGAAGAACTTTTAATTATGAAAGAATCTGACATTTTAGCGGTACTAGAAGGTTAATTCAGACCATTTGATGATTCATTTTCAAATATAAAATTGAATAATCATCGTAAATATTGAAATCAGATTGTTAAAAATTAAAGAAAATTGGAGTTTAGCATGTCAGCTAAAGACGTAAAATTCGGTGATTCAGCGCGTTCAAAAATGATCGCGGGTGTAAACGTACTTGCAGATGCAGTTAAAGTGACTTTAGGCCCTAAAGGTCGTAACGTTGTTATTGACCGTTCTTTCGGTGCGCCACATATCACTAAAGATGGTGTGACTGTTGCAAAAGAAATTTCTCTAAAAGACAAATTCGAAAACATGGGCGCTCAATTGGTTCGTGAAGTTTCTTCAAAAACTAATGACATCGCGGGTGACGGTACAACGACTGCAACTGTACTTGCACAAGCAATCCTGAATGAAGGGATCAAATCTGTAACGGCAGGTATGAACCCAATGGATTTGAAACGTGGTATCGACTTAGCGGTTAAAGCTGTTGTTGAAAACATTAAAGCAACGGCTAAACCTGCTTCTGATACTAAAGCAATTGAACAAGTGGGTTCGATTTCTGCAAACTCTGATGAAACTGTAGGTAAACTCATTGCACAAGCAATGGAACGCGTGGGCAAAGAAGGCGTGATCACTGTTGAAGAAGGTTCAGGCTTTGAAGATGCGCTTGACGTGGTTGAAGGTATGCAGTTTGACCGTGGTTATATCAGCCCATACTTTGCGAACAAACAAGACACTTTAACAGCAGAACTTGAAAACCCATTCATTCTTCTTGTTGATAAAAAAGTAAGCAATATTCGTGAGTTAATCACTGTTCTTGAAGCTGTTGCAAAAACAGGTAAACCGCTTCTTATCATCGCTGAAGATGTTGAAGGCGAAGCGCTTGCTACTCTTGTCGTGAACAACATGCGCGGTATTATCAAAGTATGTGCAGTTAAAGCGCCTGGCTTTGGTGATCGTCGTAAAGCAATGCTTCAAGATATTGCAATCTTGACAGGTGCAACTGTGATTTCTGAAGAAGTAGGCATGTCACTTGAACAAGCTTCTCTTCAAGATTTAGGTACAGCGCATAAAATCACAGTTTCTAAAGAAAACACTGTGATTGTTGATGGTGCAGGTGATGCAAATCAAATTGCTGAACGTGTAACTCAAATTCGTGCACAAATCGAAGAATCAACTTCTGAATACGATAAAGAAAAACTTCAAGAACGTGTTGCTAAATTAGCAGGCGGTGTTGCAGTGATCAAAATCGGTGCTGCAACAGAAGTTGAAATGAAAGAGAAGAAAGACCGTGTTGACGATGCACTTCATGCAACGCGTGCTGCGGTTGAAGAAGGCGTAGTTGCAGGTGGTGGTGTTGCACTTGTACGTGCTGCGAAAGCACTTGATGGCGTTGTTGGCGCGAATGATGACCAAACTGTTGGTGTTAACATTCTACGTCGTGCGATCGAAGCTCCACTTCGTCAAATCGTATCTAACGCAGGTGACGAGCCTTCAGTTGTAATCAATGCTGTGAAAAATGGCGAAGGTAACTTCGGTTATAACGCGGCTACTTCACAATATGGCGACATGTTGGAAATGGGTATTCTTGATCCAGCGAAAGTAACTCGTTCTGCACTTGAGCATGCTGCATCTGTAGCAGGTTTAATGTTAACCACAGAATGTATGATTACTGATATTCCAGAAGACAAACCAGCAATGCCTGATATGGGCGGCATGGGTGGTATGGGCGGAATGATGTAATATCATCTCGATCTCAGATCATGAAAATCCTCGCATTATGCGGGGATTTTTTATGGCGTAAATTATGAGTTAATTTGAAAACATAATATTGAAATCACTCAATCCTTCCTGAAATGCTGTGGTGATTCACCCAAATACTTCTTAAACATCGCGCTAAAAGCACTGGAACTGTTATAACCTAAAGCAGAAGCAATTTTAGCAATAGATTCACCACGAGAAAGTTTCCCTAAAGCTAAGGCGATATACATTTGCTGAACCCAAGCCCGATAGTTTAACCCCGTTTCCTTTTGAAAAAGACGAATCAGAGTACGGCTACTTGTTCCAATATAGTCTGCCCAAAGATTTAAATCTTTGGGATTATCAGGAGTTTCCAGAAGGGCTTCACACATCTGAATTAAACGGGCATCTTTGGGCCATGGAATTACAATAGGAAAAGTCGAAGCTTGTTTAATCTCATTAAAAATCAACAACTGTAAAGCCTGTTCAATTTCATCAGTTTGTGTGCTTTCATGAATGTGAAAATTATCCAATTGATTAAAGCGCAACACCAATTCACGTAAAAGCTTGCTGATTCTTACGATAAAACATTGCTCGCCCAATGAATCAGCAGCTTTTTTATCAATTAAAACAGTGCTTAATTGTACTTCACTGAGAGATACCACACTGTGCTCAACTTGTGCAGGAATCCATAAAGCACATTGGGGTGGGACGATCCAAACATGATCATGGGTATACACTCGAATCGCGCCCTCAGATGCATATAACAATTGCGCACGGCTATGTGTATGTGGCGGAATAATGCTGCGATAAGCATGTTGAGAGCCAAGCCCAATCATAAGTTTATGAGAATATTCAATGTCTGGAATCATAAAGACCTCAAATCATAAGACCGTATAAGCTTTGTCACTTATTCGATGAATATTGGAACTTGCATGCATAAATGACAAATTAAAATAGCATACTCTTTAAAACTTTAGGGCGAAATTCATGCAAGCCTCTACTCAGTCCTCGATAAATCGCTTAGATGATCAAAATAAAAAGCAGACCATGGTGGTTTCAATTATTTGCGCTGTCGCATTTGCACATCTACTCAATGATTTGATCCAAGCATCTTTACCCGCAATTTACCCATTACTCAAAACAAATTTTTCTTTGAGTTTTACCCAAGTTGGGCTGATTTCATTGGTCTATCAAATTACAGCATCATTGTTACAACCTTGGATTGGTTTATATACAGATAAGCATCCTAAACCCTATTTATTACCAATGGGGATGGTTGTGACTTTGTTGGGGATTGGATTATTGGCAATTGCGCCGACATTTACAGTGGTATTGATTGCATCTGCTTTAATTGGAATCGGGTCTTCAACATTTCATCCTGAAGCATCTCGGGTCGCCAGGTTCGCTTCAGGCGGAAAGTTTGGTACAGCCCAATCTATTTTCCAAGTTGGCGGAAATTCAGGCTCGGCAATCGGTCCGTTATTGGCAGCCATTATCATTGTGCCGTATGGGCAAAATGCGATGGCATGGTTTATGATTTTTGCATTTATCGCCATTTGTATTCTATTTAAAGTCAGTCAGTGGTCAGTTCAATATGCTCAAAAAATTGTCAGCAGTGCTGCGTCCACAGCATACAAATTACATGGTAGAACTTTAATCCGTGCTTTGGTAGTAATGTCTGTATTGATTTTGGCGAAGTTTACTTATATTGCAAGCCTAAGTAATTATTATACTTTTTATTTAATTGATAAATTTCATGTTTCATTGCAACACGCACAATTGTATCTTTTTGCATTTTTAGCTGCTGTTGCAGTAGGTACTTTTGCAGGTGGACCGATTGGAGACAAAATTGGACGTAAAGCCGTTATTTGGATTTCATTTTTAGGTATGGTGCCTTTTGCTTTAATGCTTCCGTACGCCAACTTGTTTTGGACGATTGTTTTCGCAATGTTATCAGGATTAATCCTTTCATCTGCTTTTGCTGCCATGGTGGTCTATGCGCAAGAAGCTGTGCCTGGGCGTGTCGGAATGGTTGCGGGGATGATGTTTGGTTTAATGTTTGGAATCAGTGGAATCGCGGCTTCAGCACTGGGTGTTCTTGCAGACCAGTATGGTATTCAATGGGTATTTAAATTATGTGCATTTATCCCATTGCTTGGTTTAGCTACAGTTTTACTGCCTAAAACCAATGGAAAAAATTAAATTTTAAAAATACCAGACGGTCATCGTTAAATCTTGATCGTCTTGGTATTATTATTTATTTAAATATTTTTTATTATTTAATTTAAGTGTTTAATATCGAATATGATTTTTTAATTTTTAATGTTAATACTTTTACCAAAAAATAAAATAACTAAATTGTATGCTTTTTAATGGTATTTTTTATTTTAAAATGATTATAAATACAGTTGTATTTACATAAAAAATACAATAGATTGTGGCTATTAATACTTTATTATATTAATACAATGAATTTAATAGATATTTACCATAATGAGCTATGTGATTTAATTTGTAGAATATCGATTGATAAAGATGGATGGTTAAATTTTTCTAAACGATTGTTGGAAATTTTAGATGCCTCTTATGTTCATATTCAAGCAATCGATCTTCATTATAATACTGTGTCTTTTAGTAATGGTCATGGAACCTATCCAAAAGAATATTATGCAAGTACTGAATTAGATTATATACGCTACCCAATCGAAGATGATCCTCGTTGGGAAAAATTTTTGGATCCCAATAGAAAAGGTTGGTACCAATGTCATACGCATGTGAGTGAAGATTTTGTTCAAAGCTCAGATTTATATCAAAAAATTTTGCTTCCAGTTGGGCTTAGATATGTTGCTACACATGAACTGATTTGGAATGAAAAATTGTGTGTCTTTTTGAGTATCAGTACAACGACAGAACGAAAACCACTCAATCAAACAGAACTTGAGTTTTTAGATACTTTATTACCGCATTTAAAACGTGTTGTGATGTCTCAAAAAAACATATATGAGTTTTCTCATGATAATATTGTTGGCTATAATTTAATAGACTTGCTGAAGCAACCTATCATTTTATTAAATTTATCAGGGCATGTCGTACATTTAAATCAAAAGGCTAATTTTTTTCTGCAAAATAATAAGAACATAAAAATTGAAAATAATAAGTTGGTTTTGTCAGCATGTAGCCAAAATCAGTTTATAGATTATCTTTACCAAATTGAAAAGACTTTTCGATATAAACCAGAAGAGCTAGATCAATTTAAAAACTCCGTTTTTTTTACCAAAAATTCAAATATTCAGTTCGGAATTAATTTGTTAGTTTCTGAAAAGGAAAAGTCATTTTTTGGGATTCGCCCTCTAATTATGTTGAGCTTTACTGAAAATTTAATTTTAAAAGATGAAAATATTCAATCTAATAAAGTCAAGTATGTTTTAGAGCATGAAACTTTAAAGTATAAATATAAGCTTTCTAAAAGAGAGATTGAAGTTTGTGAGTGGTTTGTGAATGGTTTAAAGCTCGAGCAAATTTCAGTACAAATGAATATTACACTCAATTCGGTGCGGACATATTTTAAAAATATTTTCCATAAAATGGAATGTAATTCGCAAGTCGAATTGATGCAATTGTTGATGAATCTAACCACTTAATCATATTGCAGAACAGCAAATGAGAAGAAGATTGAAAAAGACTAACAAAGGAAAATAATAAGTATAAATGTCATCGCATCGACTTAATATTTGGGTATATTAGTAGAAATTTTCACAAAATAAATCAGTATGTCTGTCCAAGAAACATCTTCACGTGTTCCTAAATATATTGCGATTCGTGATGCCATTGCCCATGAGATCGAATCGGGGCAATGGAGTGCCAATACCAAACTTGCTTCAGAACGTGTGCTGATGGAGCAGTTTGCAACTACACGTGTTGCAGTGCGTGAAGCTTTGTTGGCTTTGGAAATGGATGGACTGATTTATCGTTTAGACCGCCGTGGTTGGTTTGTACGTGCACCACGTATTATTTACCGTCCACAATCAACCAAAAGTTTTAACCAATATGTAACGGAACAGGGCGGTGTACCAAGTACCGAATTGATTTCTGCGGAATTGGTACAAGCAACGGCCAGGGATGCAACACATTTAAAAGTGAATGTGGGCGATGACATTTATTCGATGTGGCGACGTCGTAGTATCAATGGTCGCCCTGCGGTAGTGGAACATTTACGGATTAATGCACGTTTATTTCCTGAGTTTTTAGAACAAAATTTAGAAGATTCAATCACGATTCTGATGGCGGAACATTATCAACGCCAATTAACCCGCGCGCATATCAGCCTCTATCCAACTGCTTTGTCGGAGCAGCAAGCCAAGGCTTTGCATGTCAATGTCGGCAGTATGGGCTTGTATATTTGTCGTACCAATTGTGATCAAAATGGAGTGATTACTGATGTTGACCAAGAATATTGGTTACATGATGTGCTTGATTTGCATTTTGAAGCGTCAGAATAAATCGTAAAAATAATTAATCTGGTTTAAACCAGATTAATTAAACTGTCACAAACTTTTGTTGAAATACAGCTTATCAAGAAGCAGCATTCGTTAGGAATGTCACCATGAGCCCGTATTTAAAACAGCAGCAAAAGAAACTCCTCGCAATTGGCACAAGTGTTGTATTGGCTTGCGTCAGTGCCGCATGTACCACATCTTCAACTTCAAATGATGTTGAACAAATCACGGTTTATACCGCCGTTGAAGCGGATCAACTCAAGCGTTATCAATGGGAATTACGCAAAGCGCATCCTGAATTAAAAGTAAAATGGGTGCGTGATTCAACAGGTGTGATCACCGCAAAATTATTAGCAGAACAAAAAAATCCACAAGCCGATGTGGTAATGGGCTTGGCGTTGACGAGTTTATTGGTCATGGAAAAAAATGACTTATTACAGCCATATCGTCCAAAAAATGTCGAACAATTGAAAACTGACTTTTATAGCCAAAAAGACATTCCGACATGGACAGGGATGACCGCTTGGGAGTCGGCTGTCTGTGTGAATAAAGTAGAACTTGAAAAGAAAAAATTACCGATCCCGCAAACATGGCAAGACCTGACTAAACCGATTTACAAAGGTTTAATCGTGATGCCAAATCCTGCATCGAGTGGCACGGGTTATTTGGATGTCACGGCTTGGATGCAGATTTTTGGTGAAAAGCAAGCTTGGCAATATATGCAAGCACTCGATCAAAACATTTCTCAATATGTCCATTCAGGTTCGAAGCCTTGCAAGATGGCAGCGCAAGGTGAAACGGTCATTGGCATTTCATTCGGTTATCCGGGTTTTAAACTCAAATCTCGTGGTGCACCTTTAGAAATTGTCTATCCGAAAGAAGGCTTAGGTTGGGAAATGGAAGCCTCGGCGATTGTCAAAGGCACCAAAAAACTTAGTAGTGCAGAAAAGTTTATTGATTGGACAGTCAGCCAAGCAGCCAATGAAGCTTATGCACAAAACTTCTCAATGGTGGCACATCAAAACGTACAGAGCAAAAATGCAGACTTCCCGAAAAATCTGTCACAACAGTTGGTGAAAAATGATTTTTATTGGGCAGCCGAACAACGTGAATCTATTTTAAAACAATGGTCAGCACAATTTGAAAAGTAATGAATCATTCAGAATTAACGATTTAAAACAAATGATTTTCAACAAGATATTCCAAATTAAGCATTAAAAATCAGGTGCAATATGCAAATTCCATCGCATTTACAAAATAGCAGGACAGGGCAAGTCATGCCAAACTCGGCAGGGCATCTGCTCTCAACCTTAAGAACATTTAAAATGGCAGAGTCGAAAACCGTACTCGAAGCGATTGATATTCAAAAATCATTTGGTTCAAGTCGGGTATTGGAACACATCAATCTCGACCTCAAAGCAGGTGAGTTTGTGAGTTTTTTAGGGCCATCGGGCTGTGGAAAAACCACTTTGCTACGCATCATTGCAGGGCTTGAACAGCCTGATTATGGCAAGGTGATTAAGCAAGAAATTGATATTACTCATTTCAATACAGCAAAACGTAAATGTGGCATCGTGTTTCAAAACTATGCGCTATTTCCAAATTTAACTGTGGCGGAAAATATCGCATTTGGTTTGCATAAGAAAGATTGGACAGCACAGGAGATTCAATATCGTGTGAATGAATTATTGCACCTGATAGAATTGCCGAACATTGCAGAAAAATATCCCAATCAATTGTCAGGTGGTCAGCAACAGCGTGTGGCTTTAGCCCGCGCCATTGCGCCAAATCCTGATATTTTACTTTTGGATGAGCCATTATCCGCTTTGGATGCGTTGGTGCGTTTAAATCTGCGTCAGAAAATTCGCAATATTCAACGCCAATTGAATCTGCCTGCGATCATGGTCACGCATGATCAGGAAGAAGCGTTGAGCATTTCTGATCGTGTTGCGGTGATGAATAAAGGCGTGATTGAGCAACTCGATACGCCACATAATATTTATTACAAACCGCAAACCCGTTTCGTGGCGCAGTTTATTGGTTCGATGAATTTTATGCAGGCGGTGGCTGTCGATGCACATCATTTGAAAATGGATGAGCAATCACAGATTGAATTTCCGCATTTAACATTTGCCAAAGATGAACATTTTGAAATCGCTTTTCGCCCTGAAAATGTCAAACTTGTGACTGAAAATCAACTATCGAATGAATATTTAAATTTAGCCGTGCGTATAGTCAATACTGAGTTTTTGGGTGCAAAGCGTCGTTTATTTTGTGTGATTAAAAATCAAAATGCATCAGATGGCAGTGTTTCGGATGGCAATGTTTCAGATGAGCATGTTTTACAAGTCGATGTCGATCATCAACAGATGACGATTGTACAAGATGACATGGTTTTACAAGTGCCAATTCGTGCTTTACATGTATTTGATGCACGAGGGCGTGCGAGATGTTAAATCAGCCTGCCGCAGATGCCTTATTAAAAACGCAGACAGCGCATCGTTTCCGTTATTCATTGCGTTCAAGTGCGGTGTTGTTTGTCGCAGCGATTCTATTAACTTTGAGTTTAATCGCACCTTTAATGGTGTTGATGCAAAGCGCATTTTTAAATGAACAGCATCAATTTGTCGGTTTTGAAAATTTTGCTGCATATTTCTCTAATCCTGCTTTGATCTCTTCCATTTTCAATTCGATGTGGATTGCGATCACGGCAATGTTGATCACAGTCAGTTTGGCAAGTGTTTATGCTTTTGCATTGACCAATTGCAATATTCGAGGCAAAGCCTTCTTTAAAACGGTGGCATTTTTACCGATTCTTGCACCTTCGATATTGCCCTCATTAGCATTGGTCTATTTGTTCGGTCAGCAAGGCGTGTTCAAGGGCATCATGGGTGAGGTGCAGATTTATGGACCGCTCGGCATTCTGATCAGTTATTGCTTTTGGCTGTTTCCTGCCATGGTCATGTTAATGATGGGTGCATTTCGTCATATAGATCAACGCTTGATAGAAGCTTCACATGCCTTAGGAAAAAATACTTTAGAAACCCATTGGGCGGTGACTTTTCCTGCGATTCGCTACGGTTTAGTCAGTGCCTGTTTGGTGGCATTTACCTATGTCATTACCGATTTCGGGATTCCCAAAGTGATCGGTGGCTCATTCAATATGATGGCATTGGATGTGTATAAGCAGATCATTGGTCAGCAAGATATGAATATGGGCGCTGTGATTTCGATCTTGTTGCTATGTCCTGCGGTGTTGGCATTCATCTTTGATCGTTATCAAAGTCGTCGTCAGGAACGTTATCAAAATTTCCAAATTCAGCCTTATCGTCTACGTGCCAATCCTCGTATTGAAAAAGCCTTAACCGTATTTTGTGGTGTAATTTCAGGTGGTATTTTACTGATCATCATCACTGCGATTCTTGCCTCATTCATTCGCTATTGGCCTTATGATTTGTCACTGACCTTCAATCATTATCGCTTTGATTATGTCGATGGTGGCGGTTGGGCAAGCTATTTTAACTCGATCAAATTAGCATTATTCAGCACTGTTTTTGGTACGATTTTAATCTTCATTATTGCCTTATTCAGCGCACGTTTTAAAGCACATCCTTTGCTGAAAAATTATGTACAAGTCTTGGTATTATTGCCTTTGGCTGTGCCGGGATTGGTGTTGGGTATTGCCTATATCTTGTTCTTCAATGCACCGCAAAATCCAATGTCTTTGCTGTACGGGACGATGACGCTGTTGGTGATTTCGACCATTATCCATTATTACACTGTGCCACATATGACGCTGACCCATGCGATTCAGCAGATCCCGAATCAACTTGATCATGCAGCACAAAGTTTGGGGACTTCACATTGGACCATGTTTCGCAAAGTTTATTTACCTTTGACCTTTCCTGCGCTGTGTGATGTGTCGGTGTATTTATTTGTCAATGCCATGACCACGGTTTCCGCTGCGATTTTCCTTTACTCACCTGATACCAATTTGGCTTCGGTGGCAGTGCTGAATATGGATGATGCAGGCGATACCGTGGCTGCGGTTGCCATGAGTATTTTGATTTTACTGACATCATGTGCCGTCAAGTTGCTGCATTGGTTGCTGACTCGAAAAATGATGGCATCGACGCAACGATGGCGTGAGCAGACCCATTCATAAACCATTGATAACAGATTGATTATTCAACATTAACTTTTAAATTTTTAAACCATTTGAATTAAACGCTTGTTTTCAGGCGCTCGGGATTTTGCATCCTGAAAAAAGTAAATAAGGTGGGAACGTGGCATGAATACAGCAGAATTTGACTTAATCATTGTCGGTGCAGGGATTTTAGGATTATCCGCAGCAATCCAAGCAGCAGAGCAAGGATTAAAAGTGCAAGTCTTTGAAAAAGATGAACAAGCTGTCGGTGCAACGCGCCGTAACTTTGGCATGGTTGGAACATCAACGCTCAGCCGTCCTGATGCGAAATGGCGTGAATATGCCTTGGCAACCCGTGAATTTTATCAACGAATTCAAGCACACACCGATATTTCATTTCAACAGCGTAATGGCTTGTATGTGGCAAATACAGAACTTGAATGGCAAGTGTTAAACGAGTTTGCTCAAGCTGCACCTGATTATCAGATTCCTGTATCTTTATTATCAAAATCACAACTATTTGATCAATATGATTATTTAACCCCTGAAGCGGCACTTCGTGGTGGCATGGTATTCCATGAAGATTATTCCGTTGAGCCACATTTAATCGGTCAGCGTTTATTGCAATATGCTGAAAAAATTGGCGTGGAAATTCAGTGCAATGCATGCGTCGTACAGACACAGTCGAACCAAGACATGGCGTGTATTCACTTAGCTACAGGGCAAACCTTTACGGCAAATAAGGTTCTGATTTGTCATGGTGAAGTGACGCAATTGCTCTATCCCGATCTCTTACAACAAAAAGGCTTACTGCGTTGTGCCTTACAAATGGCACTGACTAAACCGCTAAAGGTAAATCTTAATGCATCAATTTATTCAGGCTTGTCGATCTCTCGTTATCCTGCTTTTGAAATTTGCCCAAGCCACCAAGACTTACGCAACGAATCACAAATCGGTTTTGTTGAAAAATACGGCATCCATATTCTGATTAAACAAAATCAATTTGGACAAATTATTTTGGGCGATAGCCATGAATATTATCCAATTGAAGATGTACCACAATTTAATCAACGTGAAGAAATCAACCAATTCATTTTGCAATATTGCAAAGAAAACATCGGCTTGCAACTCCCTGAAATTGAAGCTCGTTGGAATGGTTATTACCTGACCCATCCAACTGAATTAGCATGCGTAACGGAAGCCGAACGCAATATTTTCCTTGTCAGTGCAATTGCAGGAAAGGGCATGACCACGGGTGCAGGTTTTATGAAAGAAATGTTAGAAAATTATATTTTGTAATCTGGTTTAAACCAGATTGATTTATACTGTACGAAATTGGATAAAGGTTAGGCGAAATGAACGCAAAAATTGAACTTGAAAATGAAATTGCAAACCAAGCTACACAGGAACTTGAGAATAAATACTTATTGCTGACACCGGGACCCTTGTCGACTTCGATAACTGTGCGCCGTGTGATGCAACGTGATTGGTGTACGTGGGACAAAGAATATAATGCCTTAGTTCAGGATATTCGTAGTCGTTTGGTGGCTATGGCGACAGCACAACCTGAGCAATATAGTGCGGTGTTGATGCAAGGTAGTGGCAGTTTTTCTGTTGAATCCGTCTTAGGTTCTGCGATTCCCAAAGATGGCAAAATTTTAATCATCAATAACGGTGCTTATGGTGCGCGCATGGTGCAAATGGCACGTTGCCTGAACATTGATGTGGTGGAATTACGCTATCCTGAAATGCAAATTCCTCAACTCGCAGATATTGAAAAAGCGCTTGAAGATGAAAGCATTAGTCATGTGTCGTGTGTGCATTGTGAAACCACCACAGGTTTATTGAATCCGATTCAAGAGATTGGACGCATTGTCAAAGCGAAAAATAAAGTATGGATTGTCGATGCAATGAGTTCTTTTGGTGGTGTGCCAATGGACATTGCAGAATTAGACATTGATTTCCTGATTTCAAGTGCAAATAAATGCATTCAAGGCGTACCGGGTTTTGGTTTTATTTTGGCAAAACGAGAGCAATTACAGGCATGCAAGGGTTTGGCACGTTCAGTCAGTTTAGATCTATACGACCAATGGAACACCATGGAACAGCAGGATGGTAAATGGCGTTTTACTTCGCCAACCCATGTGGTACGTGCATTTTATCAAGCCTTGCTCGAGTTGGAACAAGAGGGCGGTGTCACGGCTCGTTATCAGCGTTATTTGAATAATCAGCAACGCCTAGCGACAGGCATGCAAGCATTTGGTTTTGAAATGGTTCTAGATCAAAACACACCACAATCTCCAATTATCACCACATTCCTTTATCCAAATGAAGCCGATTTTAGCTTCCAAGCTTTGTATGAAAATCTGAAAAAAGCAGGTTTCGTGATCTATCCCGGCAAAGTCACCGATTTGAATTGCTTCCGTATTGGCAATATCGGTGAGGTTTATTTGGATGATATTGAACGACTTTTAACAGCGATTGAGCAATATCGAAATCTCCCCCTTGCGTAGCCTTAGCTACTCATCTTTAAAAAAGAGGGGAACGACCTGTTACTAAAATAATTTTAGTAATAGAAACTCCCTCCTTTTTCAAAGGAGGGTTGGGAGGATTTAAAAACTACCTATGGAACGAAATTGATTTCTTATCCCTGACTCATATATGACGCAAGGGAAAGGACTTCACGCATTGATTTTTATTGATACAAGATAGCTTTTCAAACTTTAAAACCTAATAGGACAAATTTATGAACACTTCACATTCAGCATTACAAGCAGTTGTTTTCGATTGGGCAGGTACAACAGTAGACTTTGGTTCACGTGCACCAATTTTGGCATTCATGGCGCTATTTGCAGATAACAAAGTTGCAATTTCAATTGAAGAAGCACGTGCGCCAATGGGTTTAGAAAAACGTGATCACATCGCAGCTGTGTTAAAAATGCCACGTGTTGCAGAAGCATGGAAACAAGCACATGGTGCGGAAGTGGCTGTTGCAGACATTGACCGTTTGTATCAAGACTTTATTCCGTATCAATTAAAAACCATTCCAACCTGTTCGAAGTTGATTCCGGGTGCATTAGAGGCATTTGCAGATATTCGTGCGCGCGGTGCGAAAATTGGTAGTAATACAGGTTATGCGTCGATGATGATTGGTCAATTGGTACAAGATGCGGCAGATCAAGGTTATGTACCAGACTGCATTATCACCGCAAGTGATGTGAAACATGGTCGCCCATATCCTGAAATGTTGTGGAAAAACTTGATTGAACTGGATGTGTTAGATATTAAAACTGTGGTGAAAGTCGATGACACGGTGGTTGGTATTGAAGAAGGTTTAAATGGTGGTTGTTGGACAGTGGGCTTGGCTGTGAGTGGTAATGAAGTCGGTTTAAGCTTTGAAGAATGGTCTGCACTTTCTGCAACTGAGCAAGCTCGTTTAAAAGAAAAAGCCTATGCAAAAATGAATGCTTCAGGCGCACATTATGTGATTGATAGTATTGCTGATCTGCCTGCAGTTTTGGATGCGATAGAACAGCGTTTGGCGAATGGCGAAAATCCTTAATTGGAGTGAACATTCTATTTGTGAACACCAGTCCCTGCGGCTGGTGTTTTTGTGCTGAAAAATAAAATCATTTCTGATAATGTAATTATGTTGCTTGAAAATGATAAATCTATGAAAAAAATTATAATTAGCTTGAGTTTGTGTTTAGTTGGATGTAGCGAAACAAACTATGAATCAAATCGATTTTATCAGGAGGCTCGTGCGATTTTCCAAGATTATCCTTATAAAATTGTATATGGACAAACAAATACAGAATCGATCTTACTCAATTTGGAAATTGATAAAAAAGATATAACGATTGCAGACTTAAATCAGTTAAAACAAAAGATCGTGCAGCGCGGATGGGACTATAATTATGATTTAGATGATTATTATTGGTCTTATTGTTCTGATACTAGCCATGATGCAATCCAAATTTATTATCCAAATGAAAAAGTCGTTAAAGATAGAAATGGTGATTATTTTAGCGGGAGTTTAAACCCAAATGTCGTACATATTTGGATGACAAATTATAAGTCAGATGATCACCATCAAGAAACAACTGAATGTAAGGCAGCACATGGTTAAGTTTTTAAGTATCATTATATTGTTAAGTCTTCTCACAGGGTGCGTGAGGAATAATAAATTATACGGCTTAAATTTAGATCAGCTACAACAGTATGTTGATACACCAGAACAAAAATATTTTCAGTCTTTTCAATATATTTTTAGGAATTACGATCTAACGCTTTATGAAATTTTGTCGATACGTGCAGATAAATATTATTATTTGCTATCCAAAGAAAATGCATTTAATCAAGCAGTTTATGATCATGAAATAAAACCAAATTTACTTAAGCATGGTTGGGTTTTAATTGAACAGAATCCTTATGGGGAACTCTATTGTGATAAAAATAATCATGCGCTAGGAATTACTTTTCCTGTCGAAGATCAGCATTTGGATGGAAAAAACACTGGGTTCTATACATATCAATTCTACAAAAAAGTAGCGATAACCTTTGATTTTAATCCATATAAAAACGGAAGAGTATGTATTGAAAAATCTTTTGAAGTTAGATAAGTCTTATTTAAATTGACCATTTCAATCGGTATTTTTTATATAAATCTTTGAATCATGATGACTTTATAAGCAATTTTGAAATTAAGATGTATACTCGATCTATATTAAAAGTATTTGGGGTTAAAAATGTCTTCAAAATTTGTGATTCGTTTTGCCTGCGTTTTATTGGCGATCTTATTGGTTGTCGGTTTGGGGATACATTTCATGGTTGCACCAGAATTGACTACGATGATTTGGATTTTCACAGTACCATTGATTTTGGCTGTACCAATTTTACTTTCAGTGGTCTTGGCAACGGATGATGAGCTTCAGATTCCTGCACATAAATAATGTGAAGATTTAAATCAAGAGCCGTCAGATGACGGCTTTTTTGATGTTGCATGAAGCATATACTTGATTGAATAGAAATATTGCTTATATAAAATATCTTTATTTAAAAAGAATAATTACCCAAGTAAAGAAGATAATGGCTTGAGCTACAAATTGCGCAGCACTTCCCATATCTTTGGCATTTTTAGAAAGGGGATGGCGTTCTAGAGAAACACGATCGACCACAGCTTCAAGTGCAGAATTAAATAATTCAACAATAATTGCCAATAAACAAACACCAATCATCAACGCTTGTTCAACATTGTTGATGTCTAAGAAAAATGTAATGGGAATTAAAATGACGTTAATTAAAACAATTTGGCGAAAAGCGGCTTCATTTTGAAAAGCAGCTTTAAAACCTGCTAAAGAATATCCCGTCGCATTCAGGATACGTTTAAAACCTGTCGTACCTTTAAAAGGAGAATAGTCACTCATAAAATCAAAGCTTTCAAATTTTTGAACAAGTGTACTATTTTAAGCTTAAAGGGACATTAACTTATTATGAATAACACCCAAAATTTAGAATAAATAAAGCAAGCTTTAGCTAGAGGGCTATAGCTTGCTTTATAAATTTGCGCAGAATAAAGATTTATTTTACAGCAGGATTTGCCTTTAAATAAGCATCTAAACTTTTGCGACCGAGTGCTGGATCATCAGTAAACACACCGTCAACGCCAGCTTTAAAGAACATTTCAAACTCTTTGCTTGCACCAGTTTCGCAACGTTTTGAGGCATCTGTTGTTGCAGTGCTACATTTTAAATTATCTGCCAAAAAGTTATTTTCAGGGCGGAAAGTATATGGGTGTACTTTCAAATTTACAGCATGAGCATTGCTGACAAATGTGGAAGGAGCAGTATAAGTATCATTAAAAATATAGGGTTTCCAAGGACCTACACCATTGGCATATTGAGCAACATTTTTTAAACCATCAGCGGTAGCCATGTCGCCATAGGTGGTTTTAATGCCTTGCGCAACATAATCGGCAGGGCTTAGGTTTTTTTCATCATAAAGTTGAATAATTTTGGCATTTTTCAAAGATTTATGTAGAGCTAATTGATCTTTAAAATATTTGAGATTGCTCACTTCAAATGATTGTAAATAGATAGGAGCAATGTCTCTGGTATATTTATATTTGGCTAAAGTTTTGAGTACGGGATCTTCTAAGCTTAAATTGATTTTCTGGAAATAGGTTGGGTGCTTTGTTTCTATATATAAACCGATCACTTTCCCTGTTTTTTGATAATGTTTATCTGCCAGTTCAATAATTTGTTCTAAAGTCGGAATCGAAAATTTATCATTATACTGTGTATTTTCAGGACGTAATGCAGGAATACGCTCACGGGCTTTGATTTGATTCAGCTCGCTTAAAGTAAAATCTTCGGTAAACCATCCTGTTAACGTTGCACCATCAATAATTTTAGTCTTTTTACGATCTGCAAATTGGCTCAGTGTGCTGACATTGGTGGTACCACTGATTTCATTCTCATGACGTGCAACTAAAAATCCATCTTTGGTCGAAACAAGATCTGGTTCTATGAAGTCTGCGCCGTCATCTATGGCTTTTTGATAGCTTTCTAAAGTATGTTCAGGACGCAATGCGCTTGCACCACGATGTCCGACAATGATGATTTTAGGTTCTTTATATTCATTTTTTGTCGATGTCGAAAAATCATCATTATCATCATTACAAGCGGTGAATAAGGTCGCAAGACTGGTGATGAGCAAGGTTCTTTTTAGCATATTTTTCTCAAATTATTGTGTCGTTATGAAGATCAATATGAATATGAAAGTTGACATTTAGATGACAGCTTGATGAAAAATTAGCAGTGCTTATACGTGTGTAGCGCTTTAAATTTTGAACAAACTTCATAATTTCTTCATAATTAAATGAATAATTCAGTTTTCTGTTATTTTTTCTTGAGTTTTTAGCTTAAGTCACACAAGATCAATATAAAAGGAATGTAATACTTAGTCCGACATTTTCCTCATTTACTTGACACAGAACCTAGTCTGATGCTCTCAAAATTTTTTATTCAACGTCCTATCTTTGCATGTGTACTTGCTATTATCGTGATGGCATTGGGTATTTTCTCTGTGCTGAATTTACCTGTAGAACGATATCCAGATATTGCACCACCACGAATTTCTATTTCTACCACCTATTCAGGGGCAGATGCTGAAACGGTGGAGGAGAGTGTAACGCAGGTTTTAGAACAACAAATTAAGGGTTTGGATAATTTATTGTATTTCAGTTCGAGTAGCGATTCTTCAGGTCGTGCTCGAATCAGTGTAAGTTTTGAAAATGGGACAGATCCTGATACAGCACAGGTACAAGTCCAAAATAGTATTAATGGTGTACTTAATCGTTTGCCCGATGATGTGCAACGCCAAGGTGTGACCGTGAGTAAATCATTAGGTGATACCTTTATGGTGGTCGGCCTATATGATGAAACAGGTAAAAGTAACAATATTCAACTGGGTGATTATTTAGCAGATCATATTGAACAAGAATTGTCACGAATCGAGGGGGTGGGTGAAGTTGATGTTTTCGGTTCTCAATATGCAATGCGTATATGGCTAAATCCAAACCTACTTCGACAATATCAATTGATGCCAAGTGATATTCGAGCAGCAATTGAGGCACAAAATACGCAAGTTGCTGCAGGAGGAATTGGGGATTTACCTGTTGCTTCTGATCAATACTTAAATGCGAAAGTTACCGCAGGTTCTCGTCTTAGAACTGTAGATGAATTTAAAAATATTATTGTCAAATCCAACATTGATGGTAGTTATGTCTACCTCAAAGATGTCGCTCGAATTGAATTGGGCGCAGAAAATTATCAATCATTTAACACCATTAATGGCTATCCATCCTCGGGTATGGGGATTTCGTTGTCTTCGGGGGCAAATGCTTTAGCAACATCAGCATTGATTAAGGCTGAATTGGCAAAGGTTTCTGAAAAATTACCCCAAGGTTATAAGATCGTTTATCCACGGGATAACACGCCATTTGTTCAAGAGTCGATAAAAGAAGTTGTTAAAACCTTATTTGAAGCCATCGCCTTGGTGGTTTTGGTCATGTTCGTGTTTTTACAAAGTTGGCGAGCAACACTGATTCCAACAATCACTGTACCCATCGTGATTCTCGGAACATTCGCCGTATTGTATGTTTTGGGTATGAGTGTGAATACCCTAACGTTATTTGCACTGGTTCTAGCGATTGGTTTATTGGTCGATGATGCGATTGTCGTGGTAGAAAATGTCGAACGACTGATGCATGAACAAGGTTTGACAGCCAAACAAGCTTCAATTGAATCTATGCAAGAAATGACCGGTGCATTGATTGGGATAACCGTGGTATTAACTGCAGTTTTTATTCCGATGGCTTTTTTTGGTGGTTCTACAGGCGTGATTTATCGTCAATTCTCCATCACTTTAGTGGCAGCAATGATGCTGTCTTTATTCGTAGCTTTGATTTTAACGCCTGCCTTGTGCGCCATTATTTTAAAACCGAATCCTAAGCCGATGCGCTGGGCGATTTGGTTTAACAGCAAACTCGATAATTTGAAGCAATCTTATATTGGTTTGATTCAAAAAACTTTAAATTTAAAGTGGGTCATTCTCACTATTTTCATGGGTTTAATTGCAATATTTGCATTGATTTATCGTACATTGCCAACCAGTTTTATTCCGAGTGAAGACCAAGGCATGTTGAGTGTGCAGTTCCGTTTAGCGGATGGCGCGCCGATGTCGAGTAGCCAAGTAATTGGTGAAAATATTCGTAAATATTTCTTAGAAAAAGAAAAGCAAAATGTTGATATTGTTTTGATTCGCTATGGTCGAAATTTCTCAGGCACTGGGCAAAATTTAGGGACTGGTTTTGTGGCATTAAAGCATTGGGATGCGCGTGATGATGCCGAAAATTCAGCACAAGCGATTCGTGAACGTGCTATTCAATATTTTAATAAGGAAACCAATGCCAGAATTACCGTAAGTTTACCTTCTTCTGTGAGTGGTCTAGGGGATACTAATAGCTTAGAGTTTTGGTTGCAGGATATAAATGGTCAAGGTCGTAAATATTTGGATCAACAATTTTCTACACTCCAAGAAAGTGCCAAGCAATTTAGTCATTTTGAAAATTTAGATAAAAAATCAAATCCAGATAAGTCGAAGCTGAAAATTCATGTAGATCAAAAGCTTGCTCTAGCAAATGGTTTAACTCAAACGGCGATTAACAATACCCTATCTACAGCATGGGGGGGGAGTTATGTGAATGACTTTATTGATCGTGGTCGAATTAAACGGGTCATGATGCAAGGTGATGCAGAATTTCGTTCTAAACCTGAAGATTTACAATTTTGGACGGTTCGAAATGCGCAGAATCAAATGATACCTTTCAGTAATTTTGCAACGATCGGATGGGAAGGCGGACCAGATGTGGTTAACCGTTTTCAAGGCTATACCGCTTTGCAAATGCAAGCAGATACAGTGAAGGGCGCGAGTTCTGGCACAGCGATGAAAGACATTGAAAATATGGTGAGCCAACAAGAGGGTTTGGATGTTGCATGGAGTGGTTTGTCATTTGAAGAACAAAAATCCAGTGGTCAGACTTGGTTACTTTATCTCGTATCTATTGGTTTTATATTCTTATGTTTAGCTGCATTATATGAAAGTTGGTCGATTCCAACTGCCGTGATTGCTGCAATTCCTTTAGGTATCGGTGGAAATATTATTTTTAGTAAATTGACTGGTTTTCCAAACGATATTTATTTCCAAATCGCGCTCTTAACCACCATCGGTTTGTCATGTAAAAATGCAATATTAATTGTTGAATTTGCTGCATTGGCACAAGAAAAAGGTATGACGGCGATTCAAGCAGCGATTGATGGTGCAGGGCTACGTTTACGTCCAATTCTGATGACTTCTTTGGCATTTGGTGCGGGTGTGATTCCACTTGTATTCGCATTTGGTGCAGGTGCTGCCAGTCGTCAAGAAATTGGTGTGAGTGTGCTTGGTGGGGTGATCTTTGGTACGGTATTGGTCTTATTATTTATTCCTTTTATGTATGTGCTGATTCGTTCTATTTTTAAATCTAAACAGGCATCCAGTGAAGTTGAATGAAGCACTTTGGAATAATAGGGTTTTAAAATGTCTGTTCGACAGTACAATAGCGGACAGACATTTGAATTGAATCTTTCATGATTCAATCCATAACGAACAAAAATTAAATTTTTGGCTTTTACGTTTTATGTAAATAGCACTTTGATTTTGGATGATTTTATGCAATTTTCTTTGGCATTTATAGCAGAAATAGAAAGCGCTATACAGAACCATCAATTTGAACTTATTCAAAATAAAATCAGTCAAATCAATGATGCTGATATTGCGAAATTATTATCCAATTTATCTCTAAATGAACAATTGACGCTGATTGAGTATCTCCCTAATGCAGCGTATATTTTTGAATTTTTATCGATAGAACAACAATTACAAATTGCTGAACATTTAAATACGCCATTGCTGGTAAAAATATTGTCTGAGATGCACTCAGACGATCGTACTGATTTGTTTAAACAACTGAATTACAAGCTACAACAGCAAGTGAGTCAGTATTTAAGCCCAGAAATTCAACAGGATATTTTACAACTCGCCAAGTATCCTGAGGAATCCGCGGGTGCGATCATGAGTTCAGATTATGTGGCTTTGCCACCAAATTTGAACATGGTAGAAGCGATTGAACAGATTAGAACGCAAGCCAAAGATCGTGAAACACTTTATTTGATTTATGTGATTGACCAAGATAAAAAGCTACTCGGTGTAGTTTCATTGCGACAAATCATTCTCGCAGAGCCTCAACAGAAAATTGTTGAAATAATGAGTCGTGATTTAATTGTTGGCTACAGTGACGAAGACCAAGAGAGCATTGCTGAAAAGCTCAGTTATTACGATTTTATCGCCTTGCCGATTGTCGATGAAAATAATCAACTATTGGGGATCGTGACTTATGATGATGCAATGGATATTGCCAAAGAAGAAGCCACAGAAGACTTTTTAAAATCAAGCGCAATGTCTTCAGGACATGTCAGTATCAAATCTGCTCCCATTCTATATTTATATCAAAAGCGTGTGTTTTGGTTGGTCATCTTAGTATTCGGTAGCTTGCTCTCAGGTTTTGGAATTGCACATTTTGAAGACATTATTTCTGCCAATATCGTGTTGGTTTTTTTCTTGCCTTTATTGGTTGGCAGTGGGGGAAATGCGGGTTCGCAGTCTGCTACTTTGATGGTACGAGCATTAGCCATCGGAGATGTAGAGCTAAAAGATTGGTTGTATTTGATCGGTCGTGAGAGTTTGGTTGGGCTCTGTTTAGGTGGAACAATGGCGCTTGCAGTTTCAGTGCTTGGCTATTTCCGAGGAGATGCGATGGTTGCTTTGGTTTTGGCAATCAGCATGATGGGCATTGTACTTTTGGGCTGTTTGATTGGTATGAGTTTGCCTTTTATTCTCAATCGCTTAAAACTCGATCCTGCAAGTGCTTCAGCACCTTTGGTCACATCAATCTGTGATGCAACAGGGGTGATCGTGTATTTGTGTATTGCTTCGTTGCTTTTATAAATTTACATATTCAAAACTTTAAAATTCTAAAGGATGTCTTTTCTTAAATCTCGACAACTCGGAATTTCTGTATAACGATAGACTTTGTAGCCAGCTTGATTCAACATTGCATCACGTTGAGCATCTTGTTGTTCTTTTCCTAGATGTGTGGGGTCATCTAACTCAATAATCGCGATCACTTCAAGTTGATGATCTAATAATACAAAATCATTCACTTTGCGATTAAATTTGGATCTGAGTTTGAAGTGTTCTGTATCAATCAATGCGCTAAAAGCAACTTGAGCAAGTACATGATGTTGCGGGAAAGCTTCATTCAAGCGTAAAAACATTTTCTGCTCAAAAGGGGTAATGACGGGTTTTGCAAAATAGTTTTTATTTCTAAATAAATGTTGACCGAAACAGGCGATTAGCAAAGCAAGTGTTGCAATACTACCTATAAAAAGGAATAAAGCCTGATGAGAATCAAAAGACATAAATAATCAACAAAAGATAGGCAAGAAAAAACCCACTGCGTAATGAGTGGGCTTTTAGAATTTGGCTCTCCAACCTGGGCTCGAACCAGGGACCTGCGGATTAACAGTCCGTCGCTCTACCGACTGAGCTATTGGAGAATCTGGAACGCATTTTAGGGATGAATTGGAGGTGGGTCAAGAAAAAATTGTTAAATTGATCATAAAAACGTATTATTTGCTAAATATTTGATCATTCATAAAAATAAAAGCATGCTTATGAAAATTCTTCTTCTTCCTTTATTTCTTGTTGCATTTATAAATTCATGCCAATGGCGTGCACATCCAGAAGATACTGCATCAAATGATTCTCAAAAAAAGAATCAAACACAGCATGTTGATAAACAGGATATTTGCCGAAAAGTTTTATTTGCACAATTGATTGATCAAAAGGAGTGGGCGGAGATTTATAAAGTTTTTCCGACCCCCAATCAAAAACCATTAAGTACACAAACAATTATTGAGTATATTCAAGGTGATTTTGAAGTGCATGATTCAATAGGTAAAGGTGTTATCGGTGTCCCTTTAGAGGGGGAATGCTGTGAATCTCAACTCTCAATATGCGACTGTAACCAAAGCAGGTGGTAATTACTTGATCACGTTAAAAGATGATCATCTTGAATATTTAATTCGACAAAACTTTGATGAATTTTCAACGCTACAATTTAAAAGTCCCTATGACACACAATTTCAAGATCTATGCGTAGATAGCCATATTCGCTATTTAGATACAATTAAACTCGTGTTCTTTCGGAGTGCAGCCAACATTTATATGTATGACCTAAAAGAAAGAGGCGATTTATAAAGATAAAAATATGCTGATAAAAAAAGCCCACTTTGCAATGAGTGGGCTTTTAGAATCTGGCTCTTCCACCTGGGCTCGAACCAGGGACCTGCGGATTAACAGTCCGTCGCTCTACCGACTGAGCTATGGAAGAATAGATGGCTCTCCAACCTGGGCTCGAACCAGGGACCTGCGGATTAACAGTCCGTCGCTCTACCGACTGAGCTATTGGAGAATCTGAAACGCATTCTATGGATGAAAGTCAAAGTGGTCAAGTATATTTATAACAAAAAAGCCTTAAATGTTTTTTTATTGTCCAGATTTGAAATATTTGCTTATATATTGATTATTTTTAAAATTTTCCAATTCTTTATTTGAGATAAGATGGTCATAGTGACTACTTCGATCACTGAGTTGTTGAATGGTTTCTATACGCTTTTTGGGTGTCATCCGAGCGATTGCAGTAAAAATTATCGCCATTTCTAAAATTTTTTGATTTCTAAATATGAACTGTGACGCTATGACTTGGTCTTTAACTTGAAAAGTCTTCCTTCTGAACATGTTTGTTTGTGCAATTTCATCTTTTAAATAGAGGGTGAGTTGGTAATCATGTCCCCATTTTATGCCACGGTGTTCTTGCTCGACTTTATTAAAATTGATTGAAGAAATTTGTTTGTAGGGAATACTGATATGTACGGTATACATTTGAATTTGGCAATATTCAGGCATGAAACAGACACGGGGACGACCATATCTGATAAGTAAGTAAAATAGGTAGAGTCCAAAACAGAAAAAGAAAACTAGTCCTAATACAGCAAAAATAAATCCGAAGGTTATATAGTCCGATGATTCGATAAATTTAAAGCATCCTATTTGGATTGTGATAATTGTAGAAAAGAACAGTAATAGTTTGAATGGATTGGCTTTTATGGTGTAAGTCGGGAGTAGTTTTTTATTCGGTATAGTCATGATTTAGTTCAAGTATAAATGCTTCAATAAAATATTTTAGAAGAACATCAATTTTCAATCTGTAAATAGGTGAATATTGATGAGTTGCTGTGTAAATGTAAAGTACATTGAATTGATTTATTTTCGGGCATTAAATTTTTTATTGAGTTTTTGATCGTATGTAAAGTTAGCAATATCTTTCTGATTGAGATAATCGGTGAATTTAAATTGTTTGTTGTTGAGCTTGTGGAAAATAGCAGGTCTACTTTTGGCTTTATTTTGACAAAGAATATAGAGCAACATCGCAGTTTCAAGAATTTGCTCATTGCTAATCAATAATCCTTGTTGAACTTGAAATATCGGCTCAGTTGTTGTCCTAGCAAAAATATCAACAACCTGTATAGGGTGAGCACTGTATAGAAATAATTTCCGTTCAGGTTCATAGGCTGTTATTCGATAATGGGTTTCGTGTCTTTCTAAATTGAAACTCGTCATATCAGCATATTTTATTTTGGCTTTACGGGTATATTGAATGACTTCAAAATCGTCTAAATTAAAAATAATACGCGGTGTTCTGTGTTGAATGATCATCCATAACATGTAGATGCTAAAGGGAAATACGATTAAAAGCACAATCACGACAATTATGAAAAGGGGCGTGATGTAGTCTGAAAATTCTAGAAATTTAAAACAAACAAATTGTAGTGCAATCATGCACATAAAAATAAAAGCGATACGTCCAAAACTGGCTTTAATCACGTAGGGTTGTAGAGTCATTATTATATGGTGTTCATTTTTATTGGGAAATTCTTTTTATATGTTAATAAAAAATCGCTCTATAAAAGAGCGATTTTTGTAAATAATTCAACTGATATTCAGTTGAGTCTTTTCAGACTGAAATTATTTTTCAACGCCAGCAGCTTGACCAGCATATTTAGCATTTGCATAGTCCCAGTTTACAAGGCTTTCAAGGAAAGTTTTGATGTAAGCTGGACGTGCATTACGGAAGTCGATGTAGTAAGCGTGTTCCCAAACGTCGATTGTTAATACTGCAACTTTACCGTGAGCAAGTGGAGTATCTGCATTTGAAGTTTTAAGGATAGAAAGTTCGCCATTTACTTTGTCAGCAACTAACCAAGCCCAACCTGAACCGAATTGAGTTGTTGCAGCAGCAGCAAATTCTTCAGCAAATTTTTCATAAGAACCGAAAGCTTCGTCGATTTTAGCAGCCAAAGCGCCAGTCGCAGCACCACCACCGTTTTTAGCCAAACAGTTCCAGTAGAATGTGTGGTTCCATACTTGAGCCGCGTTATTGAAAACACCTGCTTTAGAAGCATCGCCAGCAACAGCAACGATGATTTCTTCTAAAGTTTTACCTTCAAGGTCAGTACCTTTGATTAAGTTGTTTAAGTTAACAACATAAGTATTGTGGTGTTTGTCGTGGTGGAATTCTAAAGTTTCTTTGCTGATGTGAGGAGCAAGATCTTCGTAGCCGTATGGTAGCGCAGGTAAAGTAATGGTTGTCATGTTTTAAATTCCTTGCAATTTGCTGGGTTTTAAAATTAAGTGGCTTTATTGTAATGGATTCTATAAACAATTGTGCAGGATGTTAAATAACAATACACAATTTATTTCGATTAATTACGAATAAAGAAATTGTTAAAAATAAAATAACTAATTTCATGACCAATGCTGTTTATTTACATCAACATGTGTACCAAGCATTGGTCATTTAAACCTGATTACTGTAGCCGATTTAAATCGGGTTGTTTAATTCAAAATAACTATATTCTATATCGAATTTTTCGGCGATGGCTTGTCCGAGGCATTGCACACCAAAACGCTCAGTCGCATGATGACCACATGCATAATAGTGAACATCTAATTCTTTGGCTTCATAAAAAGTACGTTCGCTGACTTCACCTGAAATATAAGCATCACAATTCATTGCCGCAGCTTTACCAATAAAATCTTGCGCGCCACCCGTACAAAAGCCAACTTTTTGAATTGTTGTTTTTTCGGCAGGTAAATGAATCGCATCAAAATGTAGTTTTTCAGACACAAATTTTTTGAAATCTTCAGGTGACATGGCATTTTTTAAATAACCAATATTACCAATAGGATTGCGTTCGCTCGGATCAAGCGCTTCAATATTTTCTAATTCTAAGATTCTGGCAATTTCAGCGTTATTACCTAAAGTCGGGTGAGAGTCTAAAGGCAGGTGGTAGCCAACTAGAGAAATATCATTTTGAATTAAAGCCTTAATTCGTTTACCACGCATTCCTGTGATCGGGTAGGGTTCACCTTTCCAAAAATAGCCATGATGAACTAAAAGTAAATCTGCGTGTTGTGCAATGGCAGCATCTATCGCATCTTGTGAAGCCGTGACAGCACATAGGATTTTTTTGACTTCAGCTTTACCTTCGATTTGTAAACCATTTGGTGCATAGTCTTTAAATTCGTGTGATTTTAAGGTTTGATCACACCATTGAATAATATCTTTAAGTAAAGCCATGAATAACCTTCATTTAAATAATCTTATTTAAAACATCAAAACATACTTTGAATTGTAACTAAAGCTGAACAAAACTCTTAAGGATTTTTATGTTTCTTTATTGAATTGCTTTACAATATGTAAATTGCTTTTGCATCAACGAATTAAAAAATTCTTAGAGGAATAATAACGTGCGGCGTTCATTTACTTGGCTCCCTTGGATTCTACTGATACTGGTCATCATTTGTTTTGTGGTTTGGCAAAAAATTCAACAACCTAAAGCACCGATTGCTGCTGATGGTGTGAAAATGCCTGCTGAAAAAGTTGAACCTTTGGTCAATACATCTCGTACAGGCGGAGTAGTTTCCTATAGTGCCGCAGTAAAAGTGGCTGCACCCGCAGTTGTGAATATTTTTACAACGCAAAAAGTGAAACAAAACCACCCTTTACTCAATGATCCAGCGTTCCGTGAGTTTTTTGGCAATCAAATTCCAGAACAAAATAAAGGCTCTAATGAAAATAGCTTGGGTTCAGGTGTGATTGTACGACCTGATGGTTATATTTTAACGAATAATCATGTCATTGCTCAGGCAGATCAAATTGTTGTTGCTCTACGTGATGGTCGTCGTGCTGAAGCGAAAGTGATAGGTACTGACCCTGATACAGATCTTGCGGTGATTAAAATTGAATTGACCGAATTACCTGTTTTGCCATTTAAGTTGAGCGGAAATGAAGTCGGTGATGTTGTTTTAGCGATTGGTAATCCATTCGGTGTGGGGCAAACTGTAACGCAGGGGATTATTTCTGCGACTGGACGTTCTGATTTGGGTATCAATACGTATGAAGACTTTATCCAAACGGATGCAGCAATCAATCCAGGAAACTCAGGCGGTGCTTTAATCGATGTTGCAGGGAATTTGATCGGTGTAAATACCGCAATCTTCTCGCAATCAGGTGGTTCTTTGGGGATTGGTTTTGCCATTCCTGCCAAAATTTGCCAGCAAGTTTTAAACTCGATTTTGAAAGATGGTCGAGTGATCCGTGGTTGGATGGGGATTAGCTTAGTTCCTCCAACTCAAGAGGATGTTCTACAGCCTCGTCAAGCGGGTGTAGTCGTTGCTGATGTTTTGAAAAAAGGTCCAGCAGCTGAAGCGGGAATTAAAGTTGGTGATCGCATTGTGAAGGTCAATAATGAAGATATTACATCGACGTCGCATTTGATCAATTATGTTGCATTACAAGCACCAAATTCAACGATCCAAGTTGAAGTGGTTCGTGGTGAGCAAAAGGTCAATGTCGCTGTCAAAGTCGGTGAGCGTAAGGTACAAAGTACGGACTCTCAATACATTCCTTTACCACAGCGTTAAGTTTAAATGATGTACTTTAAGCTCTGATCATTCAGGGCTTTTTTATTGCCATAAAATATTTGTCTTTTCTTATTTAAACCTTAGAGCTTAGATCAGTTGAGTTATATCGGTATTGATGAGATGAAAGATTGAGTTTGAGAGTAATACCATACGATTAAAGTTAGATCATATAAATGAAAGGTTTGCACAGACTCGACATACATTGAAAAGTTTAGATTGCTTTGTGTAGTCGATGCCTCACTTTTGAAGGATGAGGAATGTATTCCGCAAGGTGACAAAAATCCTTTGTTGGACATGAGAAGCGAGGCTTCGCAAGATCTCCTATCTTCGGAGTATACTCCTCATATCCAACGGCGACATCCATGTCGCCTCGCGATAGCATCACCACGTTTAAAGTAATTGGTGCAAAAAAGCAAAAGAGGCTAATTTATATAAAGTTAATTTAACGGATTGGTATAATTATTGATTTTTATTAGGGCGTGTTGACATTTGCTGTATTAATTTTAATCTCAGATAAAAATCATTTTTAATACCAATAGTTTAGGAATGATATTTTTAATAGAGTACTTGCAGTAAAATAATGATTTTTTATATAAAATTCATGTGGTTACTGTCCAAATATCAACAGGCCCTAGATAAATTAATTCAGCTATTCATTCCATAATAATCAACACGACTATCAAAGGAATATTTAAGGAAAGAACGATCAATGTTCTCATTTTTAAATCTATGCCGTACAAAAAATCTGTGTGGGTAATTTTGTTCAATTTGTACTGGCTAAGATATTATGTCGCTTATAAAGATTTTAAGATTGCCATAAAAAAACCAGTGACGAATCACTGGTTTCTGTTATTTATTGCTAAAAATTAAGCTTGTTGAATACCTGCAACTAACCAATCTTGGCTAGAACCCGCCGGTTTAACAAAGTGCCAAATTTCAGCAAATGGTGTAGGTTGGCTATTCAGATCTTCACTTACAGTACCTGTAAAGCGAACACTTACCACATATTGACCATTTTCAGTTGCGCTATCAGCCACCATTGCATTTAAGTTTGAGAACTCAGCAACGTCTTGATCTTGATTTTCCATAATGTCGTTATACATAGACTGGTAAAGATCAGGGGTTAAGTAGCGTTGAATTTCTGCAATGTTGCTTGCAGAGTTCATTGACTGAATGTGGTTGAAACGTTGACGCGCAATACGTAAGAAAGCAGCAGGTTCAGTTCCATCAGGAAGTTGATTACCACTTTGTGTAGATGCTGCGCCAAACGGTGCTTGTGTCACTGTACCGCCATTCACTGACTGACCAAAAATATTGGTATTGTCATTTGACGTACGTGCAGTGTTGTTTTGACCAAATGGCGCAGATGTTGGACCTGAACTATTTGGTGCATAAGGATTATTACCCGCTAATTTTTTTTTAGCACCGAATTTACGGAACAAGAAGAATGCAGCACCTGCGATCAGGATTAACCAAATCCAACTTGGAATACCACCTTTTTGCTCTTCTTGTTGAGCTGCTTGCTGTTTTGCTAACTCTGCATCATTGGTTTGCGTCGCATTATGATCATCAGCCATTGCATTGGCAGCAATTGCACCCACTGCCGCACCAGCAACACCAGCCGCAACCATTTTACCTACACCCGAACCAGACTTTTGTTGACCCGTTTGAGCAGGCATTGGCTGTTGAGCAGGCGTAGCTTGTCGCGGTTGAGAATAAGACTGACTTGAACTCGAAGAACGGCTCATGCCATGGCTTTTACCGCCACCTGCACGTTTTGCTTCAGCGAGCGGTGCTACAGCCAAAGTTGCCATCAAAATACCGGCGATCAAGCCGCGCTGTCGAACTTCCATTGAAATTACCTATTTTAAAATATGTTTATGAATAGAACAGCATTGTTATGCTATTTCATATCTCTATTTATGCAGTCTTTTACAGAGAATTTCAATGTTTTTGAGATTTATTTGCGCATATATTCACATAAAAATAACGAATATCTTTTTGAAACAGAAGCCTTAGCAGTTTTGTATTAATTAATTGAAAATCCTGAAAAAGTATAAATTTAGAGCATATTTATCATATCATTAAATTGATAGCCCTATTTCATGATTTTGTTTATTAATTCAGCTAAGAATTCTCATAGATTCAATTCGCTTCTAAATGTGTTCTTAATTCAGCGTTTTAAATATTCAAACAAAAATATTTTTAAAATAGCCTAAGCAGCTCAACGTATTGCTGGTACACAATACGTTTTATCGTGAAAGGTAAACGCAATCTAAGATTTGATGATTTGAAGATAGGTATTCAACCTTATCCAACTTCATCACTGAGTTGCATCGCTTCAGTTAACGCTTCGTGTAGCCGTGCCACAGCAATGATTTGTACACCTGCGATTGGCTTTTGTGGTGCATTACCACGAGGTACAATGATGTATTTAAATCCATGTTTGATGGCTTCTTTTAAGCGTTCTTGACCATTTGGCACAGGGCGTATCTCACCAGATAAGCCAACTTCTCCAAAAACAGCCAGTTGTTGTGGTAAAGCCTTGGAACGCAAACTTGACGCACAAGCGAGCAGGACAGCAAGATCTGAACCAGTTTCCGTGATTTTTAAGCCACCCACGACATTGACATAAACATCTTGTCCAGAAGTTTGTACGCCACCATGACGATGCATCACTGCCAAGAGCATATTTAAACGGTTTTGTTCTAAACCAAGTGCAACACGGCGTGGTTGTCCATGCGCATCATCCACGAGGGCTTGAACCTCAACCAAAAGCGGTCGAGTGCCTTCACGGCTGATCATGACAACAGAGCCAGGAATGGCTTCATCATAACGACTGAGAAATATTGCTGAGGGGTTGGCAACTTCTTTGAGCCCTTTATCGGTCATACCGAAGACACCGAGCTCATTGACAGCACCAAAGCGGTTTTTAACCGCGCGGATCATACGATAACGTGAATCAGATTGACCTTCAAAATACAATACACAATCGACCATGTGTTCTAAAACACGTGGACCTGCGAGCGAACCTTCTTTAGTGACATGACCAACAATGAATAACGCTGTACCACTATTTTTGGCAAATCGTGTGAGTAGAGCAGCAGATTCACGGATTTGAGAAACACCACCTGGCGCAGATTGTAAAGTTTCGGTATATAAAGTTTGAATAGAATCGAGAATTGCAACAGCAGGGCGAAGTTGCGCTAAAGTTTCACAAATACGCTCCACACACGTTTCAGCCATGACTTGTAATTTATCAGTAGGTAAATCTAAACGATTGGCACGTAAAGCCACTTGAGAAAGTGATTCTTCACCAGTGACATAGAGTGCAGAACTATTGGCAGCCGCCATATGGGTTGCTGTTTGTAGCAGAATGGTTGATTTACCAATCCCTGGATCACCACCAATTAGAACCACTGAACCTGTCACTAAACCACCACCGAGGACACGGTCAAATTCACTAATCCCTGTACCAAGTCGTGTTTCATTTGATACTGTGATTTGATTGAGTAGAGTGACATTGGCAGCTTGTCCCGCATAGCCACCGCCCATAGGTTTTGCACGGTGGCTGACAACAGGTTCAATTTTAACTTCAGTCAAACAGTTCCATTCACCACAGTCTGAACATTGACCTGCCCATTTGGAATGGTCTGTACCACATTGTTCACAACGATAAACAGTTTTGACTTTAGCCATATGATTAAAAATTCAAGTGTAAGTGAGTGAAATGACTATACATCAATCTAAATTGTAGATGCCAATAATATAAAAAAGGACGACTAATATTGTCGTCCTATTTAAAGAAGTTGAATAATTTTAGTACAGTTCACCTGATTTACGACGAGCTAGGAAGTCTTTGGTTTCTTTGACAATAACACCAGAAAGTAACAACAGTGCAATCAAGTTTGGAATTGCCATTAAGCCATTAAAGGTATCGGCAAATAACCAGACTAAATCAAGTGTAGCTACTGTTCCAATAAATACGGTTGCAATATAGATAATGCGGTAGATTAAAACGAATTTTTCGCCCAACAGATACGTCGCACATTTTTCACCATAATAACACCAACCCAAAATCGTTGAATAAGCGAAGAAAATAATACCAAAAGTTACAACCCATCCTCCAACACCTGGTAATAAGCGATCAAAAATATGCGTAGTGAGGACAGCACCTGTTTCAGTACCAAAAGTGTTCCCCGCAACGATGTAACCCATGACCAAAACAATACCTGTAATCGAACAGACAATGATGGTGTCAATGAATGTCCCTGTCATTGAAACTAAACCTTGACGTACAGGATGATCGGTTTTTGCTGCTGCTGCTGCAATTGGCGCAGAACCCATACCTGCTTCATTCGAGAATACGCCACGTGCAACACCGTAACGAATCACTGCACCGATTGCACCACCGGCAACGGCTTGCCCTGTAAATGCATCGACAAAGATCAATTTAAGTGCAGGAAGTACAAGTTCAAGATTGGTCAAAATAATTGCTAAACCACCTAAAACATAGCCAATCGCCATGATTGGAACGATGAAAGATGATGCTTTAGCAATGGATTTGATACCCCCAAGAATAACTAGGGCTGAGAACAGTGTGATAATGACACCTGTAATCCACGTTTCAACACCTAAACTATTCTGCACCGCAAGTGCGACGGTGTTGGACTGTACTGAGCTTCCGATTCCGAAAGAGGCAATCGTACCAAACAATGCAAATAGTATCGCGAGCCATTTCCATTTGAGTCCACGTTCAATGTAGTACATTGGACCGCCAGATTTTTGCCCATTTTCATTGGTAACACGGTATTTAACAGCTAAAACGCCTTCACCATATTTGGTTGCCATGCCCACTAAGGCTGTCATCCACATCCAAAAAACTGCACCAGGTCCTCCGAGCACACATGCAGTTGCAACACCGGCAATGTTACCTGTACCAATCGTTGCTGATAATGCGGTCATTAACGCACTGAATTGAGAAATATCTCCATCATTAGATTTGGCTTTATCATGTTTGCCAAACACTTGTTTGAAGGCAAAAGGTAAAAGTCTGAATTGTAAAAACATGAGACGTAGCGTGAGGAACACACCTGTACCAACGAGGAGTACAAGCATATAAGGTCCCCAGACCCAACCACTTAAGGTTTCCATTAACGATTGAATATTTTGCATAGTACCTTCTTTTTATGTTTCCGTTTTGCATACAAGTTGCTGATTAAATAAGCAATTGTTATGCCATCCTTGGGTTTTTGTGATTTTACAAAAATGCCAACTTTAAAAAAAAAGCTTGCATAATGTTCAGTTTAAATTTTTAGCGCTATTGTTTTTTTCAATCTGTTTCTTTTTTGACATAGATTTAATTGACTTACAAGTTCTATGTGCAAATTATTAAATTTTTTTTTAATTATTGATTTTTAGTAAAATTAATAAAAACTGACTATTGAATGCCGAAGCTGATGAGAAGTTCAAATACATTAAGCTAGACTTTTGATTTAGATGAATAAACGTACAGTCTGAAAAAAATTTGTATTTTTTGTATAAATTCAGCTAATTTGTGCAGATGAATTGCTTAAGCTGAACTAAAAATGTCAAACGGAAATTACTCATCCTCAAATGAAAGTGGGGAACTCGCACGGAGCTTATCAAATCGCCATCTGCAATTGATTGCGATTGGTGGTGCGATTGGTACAGGATTATTTATGGGTTCAGGCAAGACCATTAGTCTTGCAGGACCATCAATCTTATTTATTTACATGATCATCGGTTTGATGGTGTTCTTCGTGATGCGCGCGCTTGGCGAATTACTACTTTCAAACTTGCAATATAAATCATTCATTGATTTTTCAACTGATTTGATCGGCCCATGGGCGGGCTATTTTGTGGGTTGGACCTATTGGTTGTGTTGGATCACCATTGGTATTGCAGATTTATCCGCGATTATTTATTACTTACAGTTCTTTAATAATGGTGTCGCCTTCACGCCGACTGAAGGGGCAATGATCAGTGTTGCAGCTATTTTCTTTATTATGGGCTTAAACCTTGTCACAGTAAAACTGTTCGGCGAACTTGAGTTTTGGTTTGCTTTGATCAAAATTATTGCCATTGTTGTATTGATTTTAGTTGGTCTGTGGATGATCTTTACTGGATTTACTTCAGCATCAACAGGTCAGGTGGCATCATTTACCCATCTTTGGGATCATGGTGGGATGTTCCCGAAAGGATTTGAGGGCTTCTTGGCTGGTTTCCAAATTGCAATTTTCGCCTTTGTAGGTGTTGAATTGGTGGGTACAACGGCAGCTGAAACAAAAGATCCTGAAAAAAATCTCCCTAAAGCAGTGAACTCGATTCCAATTCGTATCATTTTCTTCTATGTATTGGCACTTGTGATCGTAATGTCAGTAACACCATGGGATACAATTGATCCGAAAGTTAGCCCATTTGTAAACTTATTCAGTCAAGCGGGTATTGCTGCTGCTGCTATTATCATGAACTTGGTGGTACTTTCATCAGTCATGTCTTCTATGAATAGTGGCGTATTCTCTACAAGTCGTATGTTGTTTGGTCTTTCTCGTGAAGAACAAGGTCCAAAAGCTTTTGGTCTGTTGAATAAGCGTGCTGTACCTGCAAATGCATTGTACTTTTCAGGTGTGTGTTTACTCGGTGGTGCTGCATTACAGTACTTTGTACCTGATACGGTAAGAGCATTTACTTTAGCAACGACACTTTCAACCATTCTGTTCATTTTGGTATGGATTATTATTTTATGGAGTTATCTGGTGTATTACAAAACACGTCCAGAGCTTCATGCAAAATCAATCTTTAAATTACCAGGTGGCCCGATTACCTGTTATGTCGTGATTGCATTCTTCATTGGTACCATTGGTATTCTTGCACTTGAGACAGATACGCGTGAATCATTGATGGTTAGCCCGATCTGGTTGATTATCCTTGCAATTGGTTATTTCTGTTTCTATAAGAAAAAACAGTAATTAACCAATTCAGAGATTCTCATAAGAAAACGTCAGTGAATTACTGGCGTTTTTTTTATTCTCATTTTAATCTTTAACCTTTCTGCTTTGGTCTATATTTTAGATTCAAGGTATACTGACGAAAATTTTGGAAATAGGTGAACAAATGCGTTTTGCAATTTGTAGCATCACTTTAGTTTTAGCGAGTACGGGATTGATCGGATGTGGTCAGTCAGGTGAATTGCAGTTAGCCAATAGCCCAGACTATGACAAACGTGCCAAGTATTTGCTCTATTCAAATGAAAGCAAAACTGCGCAATCGGGTGAAAAGCAAGCTGAGAAAAAAGTCACAGATCAGCTTACTTCACCAGATCAAACAGGGTCAGCTTCACAAGCGAATTCAAACTAAACCTAATTACACTTTCAATGAAAGGATACATTCATGAGTTTTTCCCGCATTAATGGGGTATTGCATGCAGAGCAATGTTCTCTAGATCAACTTGCAATGCAATATGGCACACCACTTTATGTTTATTCAAAAGCAACTTTTGAAAAGCATTATTTAGATATGGATAAGGCTTTTAGCTTTATTGATCATCAAATTTGCTTTGCGGTGAAGTCAAACTCTAATCTTGCGGTATTGAATGTATTGGCAAAATTAGGTTCGGGTTTCGATATCGTAACAGGTGGCGAGCTTGCACGTGTACTTGCTGCAGGTGGCGAGCCATCAAAAATTGTATTTTCTGGCTTGGGCAAACAAGAAGCAGATATCCAAAAAGCCTTAGAAGTTGGAATTGCATGCTTCAATGTTGAATCTTATGCAGAATTGGATCGTATTCAAAAAGTTGCTGCACAGCTTGGTAAAAAAGCCCCAATTTCTTTGCGTGTAAATCCAGATGTGGATGCTAAAACTCACCCATATATTTCAACAGGTTTGAAAGAAAATAAATTCGGTATTCCATCAGATTCAGTGTTTGAAACTTATCAATATGCTGCATCTTTACCTAACTTAGATGTGGTGGGAATTGACTGTCATATCGGTTCGCAATTGACTGAAACACAGCCTTTTGTCGATGCACTGGATCGCATCATCGCGATGATCGATAAACTCAAAGAACTCGGTATCAATCTAAAACACATCGACATCGGTGGTGGTTTAGGTGTGACGTATAAAGATGAAGTACCACCAACAGTGGTTGAATATGCTGAATCTATGCGTCCCGCTTTAGAAAAATTAGGTTTGAAAGTTTATATGGAGCCAGGTCGTAGTATTTCTGCCAATGCAGGTGTATTAGTGACCAAAGTTGATTTACTGAAACCAACCAATCATCGTAATTTTGCGATTATTGATGCTGCGATGAATGACATGATTCGCCCATCGTTGTATCAGGCGTGGATGGATATTCAAGAAGTAAATCTACGTACAGATGTTGAAAAACAGACTTGGGACATCGTGGGTGCAATTTGTGAAACGGGTGACTTCCTTGGTAAAGAGCGTGAGCTTGCGATCAAAGAAAATGACAATCTTGCACTATTAGGTGCAGGCGCGTATGGTTTTGTGATGAGTTCAAACTATAACAGCCGTGGTCGTGCTGCTGAAGTGATGGTCGATGGAGCTCAATCTCATTTAATCCGTAAGCGTGAAACGATTGAATCACTTTGGGAAAATGAAAGTTTATTGCCTTAAGGAGTCATTTTAGATGTTATTAGAATTCACCAAAATGCATGGTCTAGGCAATGACTTCATGGTGGTTGATCTGATCAGTCAACGTGCTTTTTTTGATGTGATGACTATTCGACGTTTAGCCGATCGTCATTTTGGTATTGGTTTTGATCAACTTTTAATTGTTGAACCACCTGATTTTCCAAATGTAGATTTTAAATATCGTATTTTCAATGCAGATGGTTCGGAAGTAGAGCAGTGTGGTAATGGTGTACGTTGCTTTGCTCGCTTTGTTTATGAACGTCAATTGACCAATAAAAAGCGTTTTAAAGTGCAAACGTGTGCAGGGATTGTTGAGCCTGAATTAGGTGAAAATGGTTGGGTTCGTGTCAACATGGGACAACCTAAATTTTTACCGAAAGAGATTCCTTTCATTGCTGAAGAAGCAGATGCCTTGTATGACATTGCTTTGGCGGATAATGAGCAACTGACTATTGATGTGGTGAATATGGGCAATCCGCATGCTGTGACTGTAGTTCCAGATGTGCTGACTGCTGATGTAGCAAAAATTGGTCCACAAGTTGAATCACACGAACGTTTTCCACAACGGGTCAATGCTGGCTTTATGCAAATCATTGATGAAAAGCATGCGCGCCTACGTGTGTTTGAACGTGGTGTGGGCGAAACGATGGCGTGTGGTACAGGTGCATGTGCAGCAGCTGTTTCAGGTATGCGCCGTGGTTTGCTGGCGAATAACGTTGAGATTGAACTTGCAGGCGGTAAATTGCAAATTGAATGGAAAGAAGGCGATGTGGTGTGGATGACAGGTCCAACGGCAACGGTTTATGAAGGTCGTTTAGATCTACGTTATTTCCAAAGTTGATTGATTCAAAATTTTTAGTAATGTTCTTTAAGCCCTGAAATTATTTCGGGGCTTTTTGACATAAAAAGACTTCATTTTTAGTTCAACTTTGTTCAAGATAAATATGACAACTTTTTAAAAATGATTTATAAAAAATAGGACAATAAAAATGGCGATAGATCGTATCGATTGGCATGCTGAATCAGCAGAGCAAGCGGGTTTTCCCTATGAAAATGGCGGAACACATATTGGAATTTACCTAGCGTGGATCATCAATAAGCATTTGGAAGGTGAGTTTCACCAAGAAGAAAGTGAGGATGAGATCGCACAAGTTCTTGCACGGAAAATGACAGGGCGTGAATTTTTAATTCAGATGTGTGATGAAAAGTTTTGCGAAGAGGATTTAAATGAAGAGGGTTTTGCTTTTACCCAAGCCTACTATGAAAGCAATGAATATTTCAAAGACTATGATGCAACTCTCGTACATGCTAAAGGTCTAGAAAATACCTATGCTATTGATGATACGTGGAAGAATTATGATCTTATGGCGCCCGTCATTAGTGAAAAATATCAGCAATGGCGAGTAAAGCAATAAATTGATTGTCATGATATTTGTGATTTAAAAGGAAGCATAAAAAAACACAGCCCATAATCGTTGAACTGTGTTCGAACAATCATCTGTCTGGAGTTCAGTTGATTGTTCATTAACTGCAAACTACAGCATTGGTGTATAATTTATAAATGAGGATTAATCTTGCACTTTCAAGTGGTCTGTGGGTTAAGCTGCATATTTTGAAAGATTTGGCTTATTTCATTGAGTGAATACCAAACATATTTCCTTCTGTATCAATACCTAAAACAATAGTCCATGTTCTCCAATAGACATTTTAGTTCGGTGAATTTTTCCACCAGCGCTTTCTATTCGAGCTTGCTCAATTGCGCAATCATCACTGTTAAAATAGACAATTGTGCTGTTACCACCAGCGAGAACTCCTTCCATTTTGACTAGCGCACCAGTTGCTCCATAAAGTTGCATATCAAAAGGAAAATGTTTCATTTGTATGTCTTGAGAAGAATCAGGATTATGAAAATCAGTCAGTTTAATATTCAAAACCGTTTCATAAAATATTCTAGCTCTTTGTAAATCATTGACATAAATCTCAAACCAACAGACTGGATTTATCATTGTGATGTTCCTCATCTTGATTT
This sequence comes from Acinetobacter sp. WCHAc060033, assembly GCF_004209125.1. NCBI lineage: Bacteria > Pseudomonadati > Pseudomonadota > Gammaproteobacteria > Moraxellales > Moraxellaceae > Acinetobacter > Acinetobacter sp. WCHAc060033. Next base: position 98,822 of record NZ_SGSW01000013.1, read on the forward strand.
TATGATTTGGATAATTTTTAAACTTTATCATGATGAGCTTATGACAAACTTAAGCGACAAAGATAGATATTTTGTAAATGTAATTTTGTTTTGTTCAATTTAAATAAAAAAAGAACGCCGAAGCGTTCTCTTTTTTAGTGATTTAGATTAATGGCGTGCAGCTTTTTTGCCTTCATCTACTGCTTTTACAATCGGTGCTTTAACCAAAGGTTTAGGTTGTTCGATTAGTGCAAGTGGAAGAATCTCATCAATACTTTTCACTGCTTTAATTTCCAAACCATCTTTGACATTTTGAGGAATTTCAGTCAAGTCACGGACGTTTTCTTGTGGGATAAACACCAGTTTAACGCCACCACGATGTGCTGCTAAAAGTTTCTCTTTCAAGCCACCAATACGCATTGCTCGACCACTTAGACTTGTTTCACCTGTCATTGCAATATCAGGACGAATTGCAATTTTAGTGAACGCAGAAACAAGGGCTAAAGTCAGTGCTAAACCAGCCGATGGGCCATCTTTTGGAGTTGCACCTTCAGGTAAATGCACATGTACATCAGTTTCTTCAAAACGTGATGCTTCGATCCCCAACTCATCTGCACGGGTACGAACAACCGTCATTGCAGCAGTAATTGACTCTTTCATCACGTCACCAAGTGAACCTGTGGTAATGAATTTACCTTTACCAGGAACAGCAGCAACTTCAATCGTCAATAACTCGCCACCAACAGATGTCCAAGCCAAGCCATTAACACGACCCACTTGAGCTTCTTCTTCTGCCATACCGTAGTCAAACTTATGAACACCTAAATAATCAGGTAAGTTCTCAGCAGTCACATCAATATGTAAGTTTTTGGCTTTCTTACTGACAGACTCTTTCACCACTTTACGTGCAATTTTAGACACTTCACGTTCAAGACTACGTACGCCTGCTTCACGCGTATAACGACGCACGATGTCACGAATTGCTTCTTCATGCACAGTCAGTTCTTTAGCACGTAAACCATTGTTCTTGATTGCTTTCGGAACAAGGTAACGGTCTGCAATATTGACTTTTTCATCTTCGGTATAACCAGGCAGACGAATCACTTCCATACGGTCAAGCAATGCTTCAGGAATATTCATACTGTTTGCAGTACAGATAAACATCACTTCAGACAGGTCAAGATCAAGATCTAAATAATGATCATTGAACTTATTATTTTGGGATGGATCAAGTACTTCAAGCAGAGCAGAAGCTGGATCGCCACGATAGTCTTGTGCCATTTTGTCAATTTCGTCGAGTAAGAACAGTGGATTCTTCACTCCGACTTTTGTCAAAGATTGCACGATTTTACCTGGCATCGCACCGATATAGGTACGACGGTGACCACGAATTTCCGCTTCATCACGCACACCACCGAGTGCCATACGGACAAATTCACGACCTGTTGCTTTGGCAATGGATTCACCGAGTGAAGTTTTACCTACACCTGGAGGACCAACTAGACACAAGATTGGACCACGAAGCTTTTTCACGCGAGACTGAACAGCAAGGTATTCAACAATACGTTCTTTGACTTCGTCCAAACCATAATGGTCTGCGTCTAAAATTTCTTGTGCTTTTGCCAAGTTAATGCTGACTTTGCTCGCTTTATTCCAAGGTGTATCTAAGATCACCTCTAAATAGTTACGAACCACAGCCGCTTCACTTGAGGCAGGTTGCATTGCTTTTAATTTACGGAATTCAGCTTCTGCCTTTTTACGCACGTGTTCAGGTAAATCAGCTTCTGCTAAACGCTTTTCAATTTCAGCAACATCATCTTCCGCACCGCCATTCATGTCGGAAAGTTCACGTTGAATCACTTTCATCTTTTCATTGAGGAAGTATTCGCGTTGATTCTTTTCCATTTGGCGTTTTACAGAATCATGCAAAGTTTGCTCAATCTGTTGTTCTTCAGATTGTTGCAATAAATAAGTCATAAGTTCTTGTAAATGTGCTTCAAACTCATCGTGTTCTAAGAATTTTTGTTTTACATCTATATTCAAAGGTACACGCGTTGCAACGAAGAACAATAATTGCAATAAATCATCAATTTTATTGGCAGCAGCAATCAATTCACGTGCATTACGTAATTTTGCCTCTGCGTATTGTGAAAATAAGGCACGTAATTCTTCAACACGTGTTGCTTGTGTATCTTGATCTACAGATACGGTCATCGGGCTCAATGCGTGTTCAGCAGACAGGTATTCATCATTGTCAATGATTTCAACCAGCTTAGAACGATGTAAGCCTTCAATTAATACTTTTATGCAGTTTTCATCATTCTCATGATTCACAACTTGTACAATCTTAGCGACAGTACCATATTGATATAAATTGTCGTGATCAATTTCTTCTGTAAGCGAATCTTTTTGCGCAACTACAAATACTAAATTGTCACTGTTACGAGCCACATCAACTGCATTAATCGATTTTTCACGACCCACAAATAACGCAATTTGCATGTGCGGATAAACCACCACATCACGTAGCGCTAAAAGCGGTAATACACTTGGAACCTGTGGCTCTAAGTTTTCTTGATTCATAATAATCTCAGACATGGGCACTCCTAATGAGTGACAACGGTGTTGCCATGTTTTTTATAGTGATGTGTATTTATAAAATTACAAGGGCTTTGCTTAATAAAAAAAATAAAAAAACGCAAATGTATGATTAATAAATGAAGCTAGCGGTATTTATTGACTGAAATGACGCTTAAAGCGATAGCTTTTAGACGGTGTGATCAATCCATCTAAAGCTTGATCCCAAGGGGTGCGCTTTAATTCAATGTCTAATTTTTGAAAATCATGTGCTAAACCGAGCCGATATGGACGATGCAAAGCGGAGGCGAGAGTACGATCATAAAAACCACCGCCCATGCCCATCCGTGCACCTTTATCATCACAGGCAAGTAAAGGCATAACAACAAGATCTAAAATAGAAATATGTAATCCTCTACTTGCGATTGGTTCAAGCATGCCTAGTGGATGGCGAGAGAACAAGTGGTTATGAAATTGATGTTTTGAAACTCTGACCCACCGCAAGGTTTTATTCATATTACAAATCAAGGGCAAATAAACTTGTTTACCATGTTGAAAACAAAATTCAATGAGAAGTCGTGTTCTGACTTCACCAAAAGCATCTAGATAAACCCCCACTTTTTTTGCGTATTGTAATTGTGAATGCTTTAAAAACTGTTTTAAGCACTGCTGCTCAATGTTTCTTTGTTGAAGTGGTGTTAATGATCGTCTTTGCTTTCTGATCATTTTGCGTAATTCAGTGTTTTGATTCATAAGGTTTGAAGAAAAATAAAACCATATACAGTATACAGATGAATAATTCTTTTTCATGGAAATAAGAAATCAGCTCCCTTTTTTAGCCACTTTTATTGAAAGCTGATGACTACATAACCATTCGACTCTATAGATGTGGTTTAAAATTAATTGGATAAAATGTTAACTGCATCACTATATTGTTTGAATAATGCCTAAAAATAACTTTGTTTGAATTTAAGATAATACTTTTTAAATTAAATATACTAAATTAGTCGGGATTTAAAATAGAGTAAATATACTAAAAATAAATATAAAGTAATTATTAGTTAATATTTTATAAATATAATAAATTTTAGCCTGATTTGACATTAAATCAGGCTAAAAATTAACTATGATTTTTTATTGATAATAAAAGGCTTTCCTTCATGATCTACTGATAATATAAGGTTAACATTTGGTAACTGTTCGCTAATATTAATTTTAGTGTGAAACACTTGACATTGTTCTTTGCAGTTTTTAACCGTTAGTTCATATTCATTCGGTTTTAGGTAATAGGTCGTAGTATTGTTGATATAAAAATCACCAGCTTTAAAATCATCAATATAGAATTTTATAGGGCATTTTTGATCATCGGCTTTGTCATCTTCACACAAGCGTTCGTCTCGTTGAACTTGAAGGGGGAGTGTGTTTAACTCTTTATTATTAAATAATAAATTGTCTGGTTTATCAAATTTTGATTGAGATGAAATAGTTGAGCAAGCAGCTAAACTAGCTACCATACTTAGACATAACAGGCTGCGTTTGATCATAGGAAGTTCCTGTAGAATAAATTAAAAATTGTTTAAGTAATTTTTACCAAAGGGATAAAAATACTAATTTGACCTAATATATAACATTGTACAAAAAATATCGCTCTGATAATATACTTTA
>NZ_SGSW01000130.1:0-1897 GCF_004209125.1 Acinetobacter sp. WCHAc060033
TGGTTTAAATTACTCGAAGTTTATTTGAGAGAATTTGTCAGAAAATTGATGAGCCAGAATTGTGACCTTAAGTCACTAATGATTTTAACTGAAGAGTTTGATCATGGCTCAGATTGAACGCTGGCGGCAGGCTTAACACATGCAAGTCGAGCGGGGGGAGTTGCTTCGGTAACTGACCTAGCGGCGGACGGGTGAGTAATACTTAGGAATCTGCCTATTAGTGGGGGACAACGTTTCGAAAGGAACGCTAATACCGCATACGTCCTACGGGAGAAAGCAGGGGATCACTTGTGACCTTGCGCTAATAGATGAGCCTAAGTCGGATTAGCTAGTTGGTGGGGTAAAGGCCTACCAAGGCGACGATCTGTAGCGGGTCTGAGAGGATGATCCGCCACACTGGGACTGAGACACGGCCCAGACTCCTACGGGAGGCAGCAGTGGGGAATATTGGACAATGGGGGGAACCCTGATCCAGCCATGCCGCGTGTGTGAAGAAGGCCTTATGGTTGTAAAGCACTTTAAGCGAGGAGGAGGAGCTCTTGGTTAATACCCAAGATGCTTGGACGTTACTCGCAGAATAAGCACCGGCTAACTCTGTGCCAGCAGCCGCGGTAATACAGAGGGTGCGAGCGTTAATCGGATTTACTGGGCGTAAAGCGTGCGTAGGCGGCTTTTTAAGTCGGATGTGAAATCCCCGAGCTTAACTTGGGAATTGCATTCGATACTGGGAAGCTAGAGTATGGGAGAGGATGGTAGAATTCCAGGTGTAGCGGTGAAATGCGTAGAGATCTGGAGGAATACCGATGGCGAAGGCAGCCATCTGGCCTAATACTGACGCTGAGGTACGAAAGCATGGGGAGCAAACAGGATTAGATACCCTGGTAGTCCATGCCGTAAACGATGTCTACTAGCCGTTGGGGCCTTTGAGGCTTTAGTGGCGCAGCTAACGCGATAAGTAGACCGCCTGGGGAGTACGGTCGCAAGACTAAAACTCAAATGAATTGACGGGGGCCCGCACAAGCGGTGGAGCATGTGGTTTAATTCGATGCAACGCGAAGAACCTTACCTGGTCTTGACATAGTAGAAACTTTCCAGAGATGGATTGGTGCCTTCGGGAATCTACATACAGGTGCTGCATGGCTGTCGTCAGCTCGTGTCGTGAGATGTTGGGTTAAGTCCCGCAACGAGCGCAACCCTTTTCCTTATTTGCCAGCACTTCGGGTGGGAACTTTAAGGATACTGCCAGTGACAAACTGGAGGAAGGCGGGGACGACGTCAAGTCATCATGGCCCTTACGACCAGGGCTACACACGTGCTACAATGGTCGGTACAAAGGGTTGCTACACAGCGATGTGATGCTAATCTCAAAAAGCCGATCGTAGTCCGGATTGGAGTCTGCAACTCGACTCCATGAAGTCGGAATCGCTAGTAATCGCGGATCAGAATGCCGCGGTGAATACGTTCCCGGGCCTTGTACACACCGCCCGTCACACCATGGGAGTTTGTTGCACCAGAAGTAGGTAGTCTAACCGTAAGGAGGACGCTTACCACGGTGTGGCCGATGACTGGGGTGAAGTCGTAACAAGGTAGCCGTAGGGGAACCTGCGGCTGGATCACCTCCTTAACGAAAGATTGACGATTGGTAAGAATCCACAACAAGTTGTTCTTCATTGATGTATCTGAGGGTCTGTAGCTCAGTTGGTTAGAGCACACGCTTGATAAGCGTGGGGTCACAAGTTCAAGTCTTGTCAGACCCACCATTCTGACTAACGAAGCATGAAAATGCTGAATACAGAAAATTAGATATATTGGTCTTAAGCTGGGGACTTAGCTTAGTTGGTAGAGCGCCTGCTTTGCACGCAGGAGGTCAGGAGTTCGACTCTCCTAGTCTCCACCA
>NZ_SGSW01000131.1:0-1869 GCF_004209125.1 Acinetobacter sp. WCHAc060033
CTTTGACCTCTTGCAACAATGCCAACAGACAAGGTAATTCACGCTTATAAAATTGCCCTGACTCATATTCAGCAATCTCTTGTACCTTAAGTGTATACGTTTGAGCTGCTTTCTGACTCGTCCAATTCTCAAAAACAACACCTGCCACATGTGCAAAACTTTCTGCGTAAGCAACATCTAATACAATGATCATTCATGCTCTCATTAACATTTTAATTTATATCAAAATTAACCTATAGCCACGATATGCTCTGATTTATTTATTGCTTATTCTTGAAAATAGCATTATTCATAAAATAGAATATCAATAGTCAAAAAATTACGTGATAAGTTACAAAACTGTAATACTTTCCAACCTACAAATAGACTAAGTTCAAATCATACAGAGAAAAAATTTTCTGTAAAATAATCAAAAATTTAAGGGGTTGCTTATGGGATCAATGATTACCGTGACTTCTTGGAAGTACAATGCTTCTTCACGGTATTTAAAAATTTTTTATAACAATGGTTCTGGTGAACTTTACCATCCTGTCCCAGAATTTATATACGATAATTTACTACGCTGTAGTGATAAAACAGCCTTCGTGCATAAATACTTAGAATACGATTTACATTTTAAGCGACTATCAATTTTATAATTTTCTAAAATAAAAAGATCAGGAGGATATACTTCCTGATCTATACAAGTACATCAAATTTAATTCTTAAATGTCACTATAAAAAGCCCTGCACCTATTGGCAATGTAGTTGTTATAAAGCGTTGGTCTTGCTTAACTTCTGTAATAAAACTTTTCACTTCAGCAGAATGTGAAATAACATTATCAACAATAAGTACACCACCTTGATTTTCAATCATATTTTGTAAATATTTCCAATAATTTAAATAAGCATCTCGCTCTGCATCGAGTAAAATAAAATCATATTTCTGCTGACTGTTTTCTAAAAACTGCTGTGCATCACCAACCCAAAAATCTATCGCATCATCCACTTGTAATTCTTTAGCATATTCTTTGGCTTGCTGTGTGCGTTTTTCATCAATCTCAACTGTAGTCACTTGACCACCCGTGACTTGAGCAGCATCAGCCAACCACAGTGTGGAATAACCCGTCGAAGTACCAATCTCTAAAATTCTTTTTGATTGTTGAATCCTAATTTGCATAGCTAGGAATAAAGCAGACTCTGGTTCTATATTTCGATAACGTTTAATACGATCGCATTGCGTAGCATCAAACTTGATAAAGGATTGGTATAACTCATTTAATCGTTGTAAAAATGGGCTACTCAAACTCATGTTTAGATCATCCTCATCTATCTCAATACTATTGTTTCAATCATTTACGTCATTTCCATGACAATTTTACTTTTATTGTCGATTTGACTCATTATCAATATCTATGTTCATCTTTTATTTAAATACGGCGATCTAATCCCCCAATTAGACTGAATGTAAAAACTCAAATCGAGGAACCACTTGACCATTTTCTAATTCAACAGTTTCTATAAACATTTCATAGGGCCTTACCCATATTGAATAATCACCATATAGGCATTGATAAACTACAAGTTTATCCCTCGTTTCACTATGTGTTGCCACATGAAAAACTTGATATAAATTTCCTTTATAGTGTTTATAAATTCCTGCTTCTAACATGATCTTACAGCTTTAAAATCGATACTGATGTTATACATCATCCGCCAATAAAAAACTCGTCCTAAGACGAGTTTTTTTACAACCTAAGCAATGAATTAAGAGAAATCTAATTCTTTTTCAAAGCTTTTCAGTTCATGACGAGCCATTGCCAAATTAGACTTTGAACGATCTAATACAAGGTAAAGGAATAGATTTTCATTTGAATCAAGTGGACGAAT
>NZ_SGSW01000132.1:0-1867 GCF_004209125.1 Acinetobacter sp. WCHAc060033
ATCTCTTTTACTACTTTATTGTTTTGTAAAATATAAACCTTATATTTTATTTTTTTCAATGCATCGCCTCTTTGTCGACTAAATTGAAAAAAACACTCTTTAATATAATACTTATCCATTTTTCACCTATTAATTTTGTATAATTTTATATTTCGATCCATTTTTATCAGAAATATGAATTCCTATTTGCTCTGGTCCTTCAGTTTGAAATCTTTCAGTTTTACCATTTGCATCTGTCTTACCAATTTTTTGAGTACCATCTTTACTAAATGCTACATATTCTATATTTTTTGCAGGGTTGCCTTTCTCATCAACTATTTCAAATGTTAAATAACATGGTGACAAATTTAATTTTAAAGGAGGTATCTTAACCTTGGCTCCGCCCGTAAACTTCTGCTGCCCTGACTTCACCTCAAACAAACCACCAGTTGTTGGAAATATTCCTGAACCATTGAGCTTCACTTGAGAACCACCAGCAGTCAGATTAATTTCTTTATGACTTGTGATATACACAGTATCCTCAGTCGAAATAATTTGAATGCCTTTACGTGCAATCACATCAAGAGCATCACCCTGTGCTTGAACCTCAACTTTACCTTTTCCTGCAAAAAGCCGTGCGCCTTCTTGCGCTGCAAACAAACTGATCTTAGAACTTGCATGACCAATTAAAGATTTCTGCGTAGAAATATTGATACTTTCACCTGCACTATGACTAATCTGTTTATCCGCTGAGATATGAATATCTTCATTGCTTGCTAAGGCGATTGAATTCGGTGCTGCAAGTACCATCACCGCAGATTTAAATGCATCTGCTTTTTTCGGATCGTCTTTGGCTAAGTTGTCGATAAAACCTTTGATATTTTCAAGAATCTCAAGTGGATCAGTCTGCTGATTCTTAGCAACTTCGCTTAAAGCTTTGGAGTTGTTGAGGGAGTTTTCAAGTTGTTGTTTGGCTTCTTTGGCATCAAGGTGTGTACCTGTTGCTTGATCTTGTTTGTAGGTGGAAAGAAGTAAGCCTTGCCCTGCACGTATTGCGCCCCATTGATCAGTTCTCAGCTCAAAGCCTTCACCACGTCCATCACTGGTCTCTTTGTCTTTGGGATGGCTCAGGTTTCCGAGATTGAGTTGGCTTGCGCCATGACTATTTTGCAGTTGTGTGCTGATTTGTCCTGTGGTGTCGTCAAAACGCAGTTGTCCAAAGCCTTCGCCTTGGTATTCTTTGGAACGAATACCTGCGAGTTTTTTGGTGTCAGGTAACTGTCCCTTTTTGTCGAATTGGGTTGGACTACGTTGGGCTTCGTGGATGCGTCCAACCACAAATGGTCGGTCGATGTTGCCATCAAAGAAGTCGATTACAACGATTTCGCCAATTCTCGGGAGGAATCTTGCGCCGTAGCCTTCTCCTGCCCATGGGGTGAGCACATCTACCCATGCGGAATCTGTGTCGTTGTCGTTTGTTCCTGCACCGCCATCATGTCCATGGTCTTCTGTTCGAGTGAATAGGAAGCGTACTTTGATGCGTCCCCATTCATCCACATAGATTTCTTCTCCACTCGGTCCAACTACTTTGGCGCGTTGTGGATGTGTGCTTGGTCGGTGTTGGAGTGGGTTGTATTCTGGAACTGTGGTGATGTTGCGTCGTTGTACGATGAGGCTGTTGGCTTGGCGTTCTTCTGTCGTGCTGTTTGTATTAGTTTGGGTGTGGTTCGCCCAATTGCTTTCTTGTAGCAGTTTGTTGATCTGTTCAGTGAGATCTTTAGGTAAGTTGTTTTGGTTGTAGTAGTTTTTTTCGGTGATCAGAAATTCTTGGTCTGATCCTTCGTGTTGGTCGATCTCTGGGTGTTCGGTGAATTTGAACCAGTAGCCA
>NZ_SGSW01000133.1:0-1793 GCF_004209125.1 Acinetobacter sp. WCHAc060033
GCGGAGGTTTCATGAGTGTAAATGTTAATGTCCTCTCAGTAGATTTTAGTACCAAAACAGTACTTGTTGAAGCTATTCAGAATGGCAAACAGATTTTCAAAAGCCCTATGCGATACAGCCGATTCACCAAAGATTCGATTGAAAAACAGCTTCGCAAAGAATTAAAAACATTTGACGGTCCTCTCTGGGGGGGCTGTCGATATTTTTCATATGCCGCATAGAAGGGTGATTACATGAAAAAAACATTATCTCAAATCGTGGCAGAAAGACGGGCTCAATTGTTTAAAGATTCACACTTATGTTCACATGATAGTTATGTGCAATCTGTGAAAGTGGATTTTGTCGCTGTCTTAGAGCGAAGCTTGAAGAAAAGTAAGGTGGCAGCATGAGCATTGATGCAACAAATTGGGCATGGTCTGCACCAGTTAAAAGTTCAGCACAACGGCTTGTTTTGCTCTCATTGGCAGATCGTGCAGGTGAGGAACATAAGTGTTACCCAAGTAATAAACGCATTGCTAGCGACACTGTTTTAAACCCAAAAACAGTTCAAAAAGTTGTGAATGAGCTTATTGAATTAGGTTTTGTTTTTGACACTGGTGAGCGTAAAGGTCACACAAAACAAATTCGAGTTTTGCAGTTAATTGGGGTTAATTCACGTGAAGATAACGACCCCAAAAATGGTATAGGTAAACAACCCCAAAAACGGAACGATACCGAAATTGGGAACGATACCAATAATGGGATTGTTACACCCCCCCAAACGACCCCAATTTTGGAGGTAAACGACCCCAAAAACGGTATAGGTAACGACCCCAATTTTGGGGTACGGAATCTATCATTGAATCTCCCATTGAATCTTTCTTGTGAACACGACTGGATTCCAGATTCAAAATCACTTGAAACAAAAATTAAAATTGCAGGTCATGAAAAAAATCTTGAATTGATTTTTGGATTACCAAATTTTGAATTTGAGTTGAGTTCGTTTAATTCATATTTCGATGGAAGCAATGGTAGACACCTGAACGACTCTCAGAAACTTCATAAATTCACAGCATGGATTATTGATAAATTTGAACGTCATGTGAAATCACACCCTGAATACCTAAATCCAAATTGCATGGTTGCAAGCATTCCTCAAAATTTCGTTGAAGACATGGGGGATTGGTAATGTCACAAATTCACAATATCCCAATGGAACAAGCTGTACTGACTGCTTTGATGACTGTTGCAGAATCTTATGAAACCGTTGCCAACGATGTTGATGTTGATTGCTTCTTTCCTGAACGTCATAAGCAAATCTTCAACGCAATTCAAGAATTAGCACATGAAAACAAGCCATATGACTTGGTGATGGTTGAGCAACAACTTAATCAAAAAAATGTACTTCACTTGATGGGTGGGTCTGAATACTTGGCTCAAATGACCAGTGAAGCGCCTTCGAGTTTTTACAACCTAGAAACCTATGTTGCTGAATTGAATAAATTCAAATCTCATCGTGAAGTTGAAAAGATCGGTTACAGCATTTCTGAAATCGCAAAAGATTTAACAATTCCTGATGTACATATCGCAGCAGAAACGATTCTTGATGGATCAACTGGAAGTGACAAGGCTGAAAAAACAAGTTTTACGTTTGAAGAAGCTTTGGTTTTATCCGGTAAGCAATTGATAGCAAAGGCAGAGGCTAAAGCGCATAAAACTTTTTCTGGTGTTCAATTCAACCTGAAATCAGTTGATGATTTGGTTGGCACAATTCAAAAAGGTCATTTCTGTGTGGTTGGTGGTCGCCCTGGTTC
>NZ_SGSW01000134.1:0-1775 GCF_004209125.1 Acinetobacter sp. WCHAc060033
TCAGCTCGCTAGCGCGAAATGAATTACTTCGAACAGTTAAACGTTTAGGCAGGACATTATGGAAAAAATGGTCCGGCTATCATTGCCGAAGTTTGGTCGAAACTAAGATGCATTGCATCAAATTATTGGGGGATAAACTCAGTGCAAGAAAATTTGATAGCCAAGTCAATGAAATTCATGCACGTGTAGCAGTCCTCAACAGATTTACGGAATTAGGTCGACCACTTACCCAAGTTACGCCTTAAATTTGGCTCAATTAGGGGGCTTTGTATTTCAAATCTTTGTGCAACAAAGCCACTGCAAATTGCTATCAAAAGGGCTTGAATATCACGACGGTTACGCTGAAAGATATAATCAACTTTTGAAAGAAAAGTGACTAACGCACAGCAAGATTAAATTATTCCTCGGGGTATTAAACAAGTAAACTACATCATTTTACTAACATAAATACATATACGTAAAAATCACGCCCTGCTTAACTGGCAATAGTTTTTGAACCCTTGTATAAAAGTTTAAACGAATCTAGCAAGTCTTTATTTAATGTTAATACTCATCCAGTATTGAGGTTTTTTATCTTTTCTTGCCTGTGATCTAGGTTGTAATACTCTAATTTCATACTCACCTGAAGCAGGTAAAATATAAACACCATTATCATCAAGCTCTGGAGAATATTCTCCAAGATTGATAGAGTCTTTTAATTGATTACCCCATAAGTAAGTTTCAATATTTCCTCCAGTCAACGTCACTTTTAACTTTTGCCCTTTTTTAGCATAAAATTTGTAGGAATCATACTTGTATCCATCTAGCCTCCCGTAATAATTTGCAGAGTAAGCTTTTTTTGCAAACTTAACTACAACAGTCTTTCGAATATCATTGTTATCATTTGCAAGTACGGCAGGGCTAAGCATAGTTAAAGTTAGGGCCATAAAACCACCAACTAGTAATTTCGTATTCGCTATTTTCATAAGGTTACCTTAATTCTTGTATCGCCCATGACATAGTAAAATAAGTAATAAATAACCATGAATCATGGAACAGAAATGTGAATAGTCACCAAAATTCTATACACACATGGCTTGGTTGCATAAATCTACCTCTTAAGGCTTATTCAGCAATATAATTCTCAGATGAATAAGCCTACACCTAAAATTTACCGTACAACAAATTGGTCATCTAATGTGGTTCCGTTAATTAGACCACTCAATTTAGTTTTATAAGTGATAAATCCGCTCTAAATATTTAAATTATGCTGCCATTACTTTTAGTAAATGTTGATCATAAATTTCATTCGGTGTTGCCTTATTCAAACTTAAATGAGGACGTATCATGTTATAAAAATCCAAATATTCAGCAATTGATTGTTTCGCTTGTTTAACCGTATCGTAAGCCTTCAAATAGACTTCCTCATGCTTCACGCTGCGCCATAAATGCTCAATCATCACATTATCCATTCATCGTCCTTTCCCATCCATACTGATTTGAATGCCATTTGATTTCAATACATCAATAAATGCATCACTGGTGAACTGACTGCCTTGGTCTGTATTAAATATTTCAGGTGATCCATATTTTTCAATCGCTTCATTTAAAGCCGAAATACAAAAATCCACCTCCATACTAATCGATACCCTATGTGCAAGTACCTTGCAGCTATGCCAATCAATCACAGCACATAAATAAACAAAGCCTTTTGCCATAGGGATATACGTTATATCCGTAGACCACACTTGATTACTGCGCCGAATAGCCAATCCTTTGAGCAGATATGGATATTT
>NZ_SGSW01000135.1:0-1648 GCF_004209125.1 Acinetobacter sp. WCHAc060033
TACGGTTAAAACAGGAAGGAAAATGTCCACCAGACCTTGAGCACAGGCAGGTTAAGTACAAAAATAACGTGATCGAATGTGATCATGGTAAGTTAAAGCGGATCATCAGGGCCACGTTAGGATTCAAATCTATGAAAACGGCTTATGCCACAATTAAAGGTATTGAAGTCATGCGTGCACTGCGTAAAGGACAAGCTTCATCATTTTATTATGGTCAGCCTCTGGGTGAAGTGTGTCTAATCAACAGGGTTTTCGGTCTCTAAGCACTTTTTAAAGGGAACTTCATCGACTCAAATTTCTATTTGCAACAGTGCCTCTAAAAGGGGCTTAACCGCCATTATGTTAAATAGGGCTTATAAAATTATTCTTCAATAGAATTTCCATCAAGGTCATATAGCTTTACTTCTCTTGCACCAGCATTAAAAAATAACTCCTTAAAAGCTCGTATTTCAATCTTAGTTAAACTACCTTGTATCGGCTCCATTATTTGGACAATCGTAATAGGAGCTGTAAACTTGAAAAAAGATAAACCGTTAGAATGGTGTCTCATTAAAGCTTTTAATGTTGTTGTAGCGCTTTCAAAATCTGCCAAAATCATTCTTGGGTGATCATAAGGTGATTTAGGAATTTCAGTTGCTTTGGCTATGCCATTCTCTGCCATCAAACTTATACGGTTTTTGTAAAAATGTACCCATATCGCTTTAGGATATTTTTTTAAATCGTCTCTTATCATTTTAGTTCTTAACTTGGATGCTCATTTAATTATAAATATATATTTTTTTTAATTTCAATTGGATAATTCTTAATTTCTTCTAAAATTGACATAATACACCTTACACGAAACTAAAAAAATGGGAGCTTTAAGCTCCCATTTTTGCTGAGTTTTTCAATTTTTAGGTAGTAGCCTAGGCTTCAATAAATTACGCACCTAAACGCATTAACTTTTCTTGAATCGCCTCACTGACAAAGGCATTTAGAGAATTACTTGATGCTAAAACCGCCTTACGGTGCAATTCAGGGCTAATACGGACATTAAAAGTGCCTTTGAATGGTTGATCAGGAGATTTTCCTAGTTCAGCACATGATTCTAAATAGCCGTCTACAGATTCCTGAAAAGCTTTCTCAAGGGCTTTTAAAGTTTCCGCTTCATAGGTAATAAGATCACGAATAAAAGCAAGTTTTCCAAATAACTCACCTGTTTCAAGATCAGGCTCAATTGTTCCGAGATAACCTTTGTACTTTAAATAGCTCATAAAAATCCCTCCTGCTTGAGTGCCTGTTTTACAGCTTTCAATGCCCCACCTTTGATTTCATTTTCAGGGTGTGGTCTATGCAGTAAAATCATATGTTCAGTTTTTTCATTAAAAAACCGAACACGAGAGCCTGCCATTTCAAATTTTTCATAGCCGAGCTGGCTCAGTAAAACGACTAAATCTTTATATGGAAACGTATTTTTTGAATTTCCAAATTTTTCCAATAACTTTTCCGTTTTACCCATATTTTAGCCCTACTCAGTTACGACTAAGTATAGTCCCTTGAAATTAAAAAATGCAACTAAATTTAGTTGCATTTCATATAACCGCCATTATGTTAAATAGATAGCATTTGGGGGATATTATTTATTCTTTCAATAGGCAGAAACTTGCAA
>NZ_SGSW01000136.1:0-1596 GCF_004209125.1 Acinetobacter sp. WCHAc060033
GAAAAATCAAAGACACAAAATGTAGTCGCCAATGAAACAGAAACAATAGATGTGTCTGGTAATCAGATTTTAATTTCGCCCACACAGATTCAACAAGCAGGTATTCAATTACAAACTTTAGGACAAGCGACAAGAGATGTACAATTCGCACTGACTTTGCAGGGGCAAGCGCAGTGGTCACCTCAAAGTAAAGTGGTTTTAACCAGTCCTGTAGCGGGGATAGTGCAACAGGTACTAGTGCAACCTTTAGCAGAAGTGGGTTTACACAGTCCTGTACTGGCCATTCATAGCCCTGATTTAATTCAGATTCAAAATGAAATTTTACAAATTCGTGCACAACTGCAATTGGCCAGCCAAAATTTGGCACGTGAACGCAGTTTATATGCTGAAGGGATTATTGCTGAAAAACGTGTACAGGAAGCCCAGAATGTAGTGCAACGACTGAATATTGATTTGAGTGCCAAGCAACGCATGTTGCAGTTTATGGGAGGAAGTAGCAGTCAGGGACTGAATTCCGTAGTGTATGTCAAAAGTCCAGCCAGAGGCAGTGTAGAAAGTTTACAGGTATCTGCAGGTCAGTATGTAGAAACCGGTGCAGTACTGGGCCAGTTGGTGAATAGTGATCTACCTTTGCAATTAATGCTGCAAGCCCCTTTAGCGGATAGCAAATATATCCAGATTGGCGATTTGGTCAAAGTTGAGGGGTGTGAAATTACCGGGCAGGTACAACAAATTGCACCAGCACTTTCAGGCAATACGCAATCTCAAAATGTTCTAGTCCAAATGCAGGCCAAGGATAACTGTTTAAAAGTACAACAGTTTGTTAAAGCGAATATTCAAAGCCATAACCCGACAACAAAAACCGCATGGGTAATACCGAGTGCTGCCTTAACTTTAAAAGATAACAAGCACTTCATTTTTATCAAGAATCAAAATGGTTTCGTGGCAACGCCTGTGGAACTGGTGGGGGCGAACCAGCAGCAAAGTCATGTGATTGGAAATGCATTAAAACCTGGAATTCAAGTTGCTGTGCGGGGTGTCGAACGTCTAAAAGCCGTTTGGTCAGGTTTCGGTGCAGAGCAGGCACCACCTGCCAGCAGTAGCACTGCGGTGAATTGAGGTTAGGCACATGTTAAAACGTATTATTGCATTTTCACTGAGTCAACGAATCCTAATGCTGTTATTGGGTATGGCAATCAGTGTTGCGGGTTATTTGGCATTTACCAAATTGCCGATTGATGCCTTTCCCGATGTATCAAGCACACAGGTTCAAATTGTGATGAAATCTCCTGGCATGACGCCAGAAGAGGTGGAAAGCCGTATTGTGGTACCGATAGAACAGGAAATGTTGGGAATCCCTCATCAAACTGTACTACGTTCACAATCTAAATATGCTATTGCAATCATTACCCTGGATTTTGCAGAAGGGACAGATCCTTATTGGGCCCGACAACAGGTCAATGAGCGTTTGACTGGAGTCATGTCAGCTTTGCCTGGCAATGCCTCTGGCGGGATTGCGCCTATGACGACGCCATTAGGTGAATCTTTTATGTTCACTTTACATGGTCCTATGAGTGATATGGAAAAACGAACCTT
>NZ_SGSW01000137.1:0-1567 GCF_004209125.1 Acinetobacter sp. WCHAc060033
TCTGTTATTCCTAAGTAGAAATGTCCTACCTAATAACCAAATAGAAATGTCCTATACAGACACTTCCAAGTCAAGCACAGGATTCAGATTTCGTTCTTTGATTACTGTTTTCTGTGCACGTCTGCTCGGCATCTTTTGAGAACGATTGCGTTTGTTTTGCTGTTCTAATTCTTCGTGCTGTTGTTGAATATGATTGAGAACAGCACCTAAACGTTTATTCTCAACAACCTCTCGCTGGTTGAGCTGACTTAATTTATCGAAGATGCTGTAATTGATTTTTCTTCCTTGATGTTCAATGGCTACCGTGCCATCCGGGTATTCCAGAAACTCAAGATACTTGCCGATCAACCTTTTATTTTCTTCGGTATTTTCCAGTAAATATACGCATTTATCATAAGTAATCGTCAGGCTGTTCGTGACTCTGCGGGGTTCACGCCAGGTAAAAACATCATCTAATTCTTCGGCTGTTTCAGTGACAGTCCGGTGTAGATCCTTGGGATTAAAGGCCATATTGGCAAATTTACGATTAAATTGCTCGATAAAGCAGGGCAGCCAGGCATTCGCTTGCTCAATCGAACAGATGCCTTCCAGGCGCATTTCTTTAATCAGACGGTCCTGAAGCGTTCTATTCGCCCGTTCTACACGGCCTTTGGCTTGTGGTGAATTGGCGAAGATGATATCGATATTGAGGGTACTGAGTACGCGTCCAAACTGGGTAATCTTGGTGTCTTTCTTGCTGCTTTGATTCACCCTGAAGACTGAATGTTTATCACTGTAAAACGCCAACGGCTTACCATGCTGCTCAACATACAAACGTGTTGAAATCATATAGTCAAATGCTGATTCCGACTCACAGAAACGTAAATGCTGTAATTTTCCTGTGGCATCATCGATAAATACCAGCAGACAGCACTTAGCAGCGCGTCCTTCAAACCAGTCATGGTGTGAGCCATCGATTTGAATCAGTTCACCATAACAATCTCGGTTATAACGAGGCTGATACGGGCGTTTCAGGCGCTTGGCGCGAGGAATCCACAGATCGGCTGCAATCATCCAGGAACGCAGTGTTTCCACTGAAATATCGAATCCATGAACAGTGGTGAGCTTTTCATGCGCTAAAGTGGGTCCGAAACCATGCAGTTGATCCGAAACAATATTGAGGCACTTGAGTCTGAGCTCTTCAGGAAGCCTGGAATTGCTGATTTGGCCACGTGCAGCATGTGCTAATGCAGCTGGGCCTTGAGCTTTGTATTTTTGCAATAAACGTCTGATCTGACGTTCTGAAATATGAAGTAGCTGAGCAGCTTGGGACTGGGTTATGCGTTGATCACAGATTTCTTGCAAGACCGACAATCGTTTAAGTTCTTTATCCGACATAGACACCAACATATCAAACCGTCCGCTAAGAAAATTGCAAAAGTGCATATTCTAAAAGCGGACATTTTTACTTTGGAGAAACCGGACATTTCTATTTTGGAGTTACACTCTCGTTTCGTATAACAGCCATTATGTTAAATAGATAGCAGTTGGGAGATTATTTATTCTTTCAATAGACAAAAACTTGCGG
>NZ_SGSW01000138.1:0-1532 GCF_004209125.1 Acinetobacter sp. WCHAc060033
GAGCATGTGCTGTTTGTGATAAATTGAGATTATGTTGAGTGAGTTCTCTAATAATTCTAAGTTGTTGAAAGTTCATAATTTGGATATAGAATATAAAAATAAGAGCAAATATATAAATAAATGCTCTTTTAGATGATCAATGATTAACGCATTGTGACGAATTCTTCAGCAGAAGTCGGATGAATTGCTAAAGTGTTATCGAAGTCTTTTTTAGTTGCTCCCATTTTTAAAGCAACAGCAAAGCCTTGCAGAATTTCATCCATACCGTATCCAATACCATGAATTCCGACCACTTTCTCATCAGTTCCTACACAAATTAATTTCATTTTTGTGAGTTGTCGATGTTCTGTTATCGCTGTATACATGGATGTAAAGGAAGAACTATAAATTTTGATGGCATCTTTACCAAATTTTTCTATGGCTTGATCTTCGGTTAATCCAACTGTTCCAATAGGTGGGTGACTAAACACCACAGTCGGAATATTTTCATAATCTAAATGTTCATTTGGCTTATTGTTAAATAAACGTTCAGACAGTCTTCGACCCGCTGCCACAGCAACAGGTGTTAACTCGACTTTACCTGTAATATCACCCACTGCATAAATGCCAGACTGTGTTGTATTTTGATATGCATCAACATGAATAAAGCGATTCTCGTTCAATTGAACTTGAGTCTTATTAAGATTGATCGCTTCAGTTGCAGGTTTTCTACCAATTGCCCAAATCAAGCAATCTACACTATGTTCTGTACCATCTTCTAGGTGTAATACAAGTGAGTTATCTTGAACTTTAGTCACTTTGT
Organism: Acinetobacter sp. WCHAc060033; assembly: GCF_004209125.1. Taxonomy (NCBI): domain Bacteria; kingdom Pseudomonadati; phylum Pseudomonadota; class Gammaproteobacteria; order Moraxellales; family Moraxellaceae; genus Acinetobacter; species Acinetobacter sp. WCHAc060033. The sequence goes on from NZ_SGSW01000138.1 coordinate 803, forward strand.
TAATCTGACTATGAGTATGCACGTTAATATTTTCACTGCGCATATTCTCTAATAGTGTTTTACCAAGGAAATGATCTAATCCACGCAAAGGCTGATGTTTACGAATAAATAATTGTACATTCGAACCCAATGCATTAAGAACACCTGCCAATTCCACAGCAATATAGCCAGAACCAACAATAGCAGTCCGCTTCGGTAAGTGTTCTAATCCGAAGAAACCATTGGAATCAATACCATATTCAGCACCTTCAATTTCAGGTTTGAATGCTTGAGTCCCCGTAGCAATTAAAATATGGTCAGCTGTGTACGTTTCACCATTTACTTCAATTGTTTGAGCATCTAAAAATTTTGCAAAACCTCGAATGACATCAACATTATTTTTAGCTAGTCCTGTGTCATACGATGTATGTATTCGGCTGATATAGGCTTGTCTGTTTTCAACTAATTTCTTCCAGTTAAAGGATTTCAATTCTGTATTAAAGCCATAGTCAGGACCATATTTATGAATCGCATCGGCAATTTGAGCTGAATACCACATCACTTTTTTAGGAACACATCCTACGTTGACACAGGTTCCACCAATATCACCCATTTCTATCAGTGCACATTTCTTACCATACATGGCAGCACGATTGACTGATGCAATACCGCCACTGCCTCCGCCAATCGCAATATAATCATAGTGTTTAGACATAAATGAAATTCCTGTTTTTTAGATTTAAAAAGTTAA
>NZ_SGSW01000139.1:0-1467 GCF_004209125.1 Acinetobacter sp. WCHAc060033
GGACTCAAATGATTCCGAATGTCTGTGCAATCGTCTGGCTCGAGTCGTTTGTCGATGCGATGACCTGCTTTGATTTCTGCAAGCTCATCATCCTCAAGGAGTTGATCACCAATTAAAGTAAAACCTGTCATAGCGGCGTAGCATTTAAAGCACATTTTCGGCTCTTTGATTTCACCACCCTTATGTAAATCAGCTGAACCACACTCTATGCAGAGTTGAGGACTGTCATACTCAGCAATGGCGGTGCGGAGGTCGTTTAAATGAATAAATCCATCTTCATTTTGATTTACAACAAATTCACACTCGAACCATTCTTTACAATCCAAGTCCCACCACTCCCAACAATGATCATGGTCTTTTGAGTAGTACAAACCCTCATAATTATCGTAAAAGCAATCTTGAGTTGGCCTACCCTCAACAATCGCCTTCGCCTTTTCAATGCCAATTTCTTTTATTAAGTCATGTTTGATCATGCTTTCACCTCATATTTTTTCTTGTTGTAATGCGCTCTATAGCAAGCCTTACAGACCGATTCCCAAGTGTTTAAAACACTGCCGTCTTTACGTTTACGCTTTCTTGGTTGATAGAACTCAGAATCAAGTGGAAAGCTCTCATTGCAACTCAAACAAAACTTTTCAGTACCAAGCTCGGTTTGAGTTAGTCGATGTGAAATTGAAATACTCACCCCACACCCCCATGCATCACGTTCTCACACTGGCAACTAACCCAAACCAAAACACACACTGCGATTAAAATTAGGAGTTGTTTCATGCTGCGTCTCCTTTCATTCCACCTTCAACAATTGACACAAAACGGCAAATATCTAAGCGGTCCCTAACTCTCGCTACGCCACGCTTGCCATGTCGATTTTTAGCCACAATAATTTCAGTCACACCAGTTGGCAGCTCATCTTCACCGTTGATTGGGTGAGCCAAAATGATCTGATCTGCGTCTTGTTCAATCTGCCCTGATTCTTTTAGGTCAGAAGCCTTTGGGCGTTTGCCTTTTTCTGATTCACGATTCAATTGAGCCAAAGCAATCACTGGGCAATTAAATTCTTTTGCCAATGCTTTTAAATCACGACTGATTGAGCTGACTTCTTGATAGCGATCTTTCTTGCTTGGATCACGAACAAGCTGTAAGTAATCAATTACGATGCAACCAAGCTTTTTGTATTTACGTCTCGCTTTACGTGCATAAGAATGAATTTCCGCAATCGTTGGCTTTTGCTTATCTTCAATATGAATTTTCAACTTGCTAAATTTATGTTGTGCTTCTGCGAAATCCTTAAGCATTCCATCGTAAAGTTCAGCGTTATGGATGTTGTTGTACGGAATACTGGTTAAAGCCGAAATACAGCGATTTGTGAACGTCTCAACGTCCATCTCAGCCGATACCACTAAGACCGATTCTTGATAGCGCAACGCTGTTTGGATCGTCACCATTTGAGCCAGTGTTGATTTACCT